>CACXCY010000119.1 GCA_902766265.1 uncultured Bacteroidota bacterium | reverse complement strand
TCAAGAAGAAGTGCGGCCTGATGATGCTTATGAGATTGTCTGTGCTGTCGCTCATCATTTCAAAAGCCAGGTCGCCTTTGGTTTCAATAGCACCGGGCGCAGCATCCCAGCGCGTTGCTATGCCTGCCCCCTCCTTGCCACTTGATATATGGACACGCAGGTTGTCCACCGCTCCTTTGCCGCTCAGAGCCAGTTCGGATATGTCGGCTGCCAGGTGAAGGCGTTCGCCACGGTTTCTGGAAGTGACCCCTATACCGTGAAAAGCCACACTGCCAATGCTTACCGAGTCACTTCGGAGCACCATGTTCAGCGATTCTGTGTGGTTGTATCTGGCCGACAGGGTAGTTCCTTCAGCAATGTTCAGTGAAGGCATGAAGAAGTGGATTTGTTTGCGTCGGTCGCTCCATCTCAGGTCAATGTCGATGTTTGCGTCAGCAATCGCTGCCATCTCGTTATCGGTAGGAGTCTTAATGCTTCTCTGCCAGTAGTTGGGAGTGAAGTCGTGCCGGAATTTTCTTATGATTATGGGTAGGTCGCTGTAGTCGAAATATCCGGAGGCAGTCACATTCACTATGTCAGAAGAGAGCGTCAGTCGTTTTTTCTGGTTTTCTTCGCTTGCAGTGATGTTCAGGTTGTCTATGTTCAGCCGTTTGCCGTCTCGTTCGAGCCTTGTGTTGCTCACCCAAGCGAAACCGGTCGGTATGGCCGATTTCTTACCGCTCAGGTCAGCCTGAAGGTGTGAGGTGAGTGTACAGATGCTGTCGCACTTCATCAGTTTTAGTCTGCCCATGTCCGCTTGTGCCAGGTCTATGTCGATGCTGTAGCGATGGTCGCCCACCTTTGGGAATGCCATTTTTCCAGTGGCAGACATATCCAACACGGAGTCCTTTATGATGAGGTCCAAATCGCATATACGGTCATTGAGTTCAGCGTTGAGTTGGGCGTAATCGATATTGTTGCCAACAAGGCTTGTGTTATTCAGTTTTGCCTCCAGTTTGGCTTTCATGTCGTCAAAGCTGCTCCATCTTGCCTCTGCCGATATGTCAAATCCTGCATAACTGACCCAGTCGTTCTTTGCTATGGATGGGAGGTCAATTCTTTTCGATGAGAGCCACACTTTTCCCTGCGACAGCCTTTTGCCGTTGGGGCGCTGTGAGCTGACGGCAATCAGCTGACCGCTGACGCTGCCCAGCGCAGTGCTTACGTCTATATTGGAGAAACATTGGTTCGCTCCGCCGACCAAGTCGGCTGTTACATCCAGTGTGCCGAGTTCTTCAAATAACTCGGTGCTTCCTATGTTCAGTTCCCCTGGGTGGTTTATAGACAGAAGATCTTCGATGTCGGTACGGAATTGGTGCAGGTGAATGTCAAAGAAGGTTCCATCCGGATAAGGCAGTCCCACGGCTGTTCCGTCCATATACAGGTGACTCTTCCTTCCGAAGTCAACCCTGAAATCTTCAACCCTCAGGTTTGCCACAGGCCCCGTTACATGCCCTTCGATTTTCACGGGTGTGTCGCATCCCCAGAGCGACGGAGCCCAATAGGCTGCGTCAGCCATAGAGAGGACATTGCCTGTTTTGAAGGTCACGTCCATATCGACACTGTCGCAGTACCAGTCCAACGAGCGCCAACTGTCATAGACCAGGTGCACATCGCTCAGCATATTCATCGTCTCGGTCTGCAGCTGCATCTCGGTCACATGTATCCCCCTTCCCGAAACGTCCACATTGCCCGCCAGTTTCTTCATCCTCCATCCTGACCGCTCCACGGTTGACATCTTCACTATCTTACACCTCACGGCATCGTCTTCCACTTTCAGGTCGATAATGTGCGCATTGATGGAGTCCATATCCATGTTCGCCACGTCCACTCCGTGCTTGCGGTTTGCATAGTAGGGAATGGGTTTAAGCGTCATTTTGTAACGCATGTTGTCGAGCACAACGCTCTTTATATCGACCACAAACGGCCCATCCTTTTCTTTTTTATTCTTCTCTTTCTTGTGGCTCCGCTCGCGGTAGTAGTCAACAATGTACTTGAAACTGTTATTCCTGCCCCATGATGTAAGGTGGAACGTGGTGTTCTGAATACGAACGCTTCGCATCTTAATCCCGCCGTCGCGTATCGGCATTCCGTTGAAGCGGCACGAAATCCTTCCGGCTTCCAGCACCGTGTCGTTACCTTCCGGCGATACCAGCAGCACATTGCGCAGAATAATATGGTTGAACGGGTCAATGTGGACTGACCCCACTTTTACGGTCCCGCCCCATTCGTGGCTGAAATGACTGCCTATGGCTGAACCGATAAGCGATTGAACTAACGAGTAGTTCACCAGCGCGACCAGCACATAGATCACCAACGCCATGCCGGCCACCACACGCAATACTATTTTCCAGGTCTGTTTGATATCCTTTTATTGTCAGCTTCTAAATATAGTAATAACTCTAAAAAGCTGACTTTAGTATATCTCTTTATCGGTGATTCACCGCCAACTTTATCCGTGTTTTTTTCTCCACCCCTTTAACCGACACTACCACCAGGTAAATGCCGTCTTCCAAATTTGCGGTGCTGACCATGTGCCGTTCCTTCATGGTAGAGGTTGTCCTTACACGGCCTTGCATATCGACAATCTTTATCACGGTGGCTTCCGCGGCTTCTACGATGATTTGATCTGTCGCTGGATTGGGATAAAGGGAGATCGACTGACGCCGCTCGCTCCCAGTCGCTATCCCGACAGGTTCCTCTCCTCCCAATCTGACGGTCATCGTCGTGGTGTCAGGGTGGCATTGTCTGCCTGCAATCAGTCTCACTTCATATTCTCCGCTGCTGGAGTATGTGTGGGTGGGGTTGAGCTCTGTTGAAAAATCCCCATCACCGAAATCCCACTGGCACACCTCCGGCTCGATGGCCGAGAGGCAGCCGAACTGCCACTGACCGACTGCGTCTGTCGGCTGTCCGTCGAGGAACGCATGGCACGAATAATTCCATATTGAGTCGTAAACCACCGTCTTTGCTGTTTCACGTATCGTCTGAGCTATCGAGGCGTCCACCGAGAGGTCGGTGGCGATGTCCATCGGGTTCTTTCGGAAGAGGATGGTATAGAAGCTGCAGGCGGCCGCATAGCTGCCTTCCAGCGAGGGGTGGCTCTCGTCGCTCTGGTAGAGCTCTATCTC
>CACXCY010000118.1 GCA_902766265.1 uncultured Bacteroidota bacterium | reverse complement strand
CGACGCCCACAAGGACGACGAGCCGCTCATCTCGGGCTTCTGTCCTGCCATCGTCCGGCTCATACAGGTCAAATACCCTTCGTTGGTTAATAACATCATGCCTATCAAGGCACCTCTCGACATCTCTGCCGAATATGCTATAAAGGTGCTTGAGGAGCAGGGGATTCCCCGTGATGCCATTGGCCTGTTCTATATCACTCCCTGTGCCGCAAAGATAGCTGCTGTCAAGGCACCTGTGGGTGAGACCAAATCCATCATCGACGGTGTCATTAACATGGATTCGTTGTACAACCGCGTGTTTAAGAAGATTAAGGAGCAAGGCAAGGACTACGTCTTTCCGCCGTTGCAGACGCCGCGGCTCTCCTCGGATGCCATACTTTCCACCCTCACCAACGGCGAGCGGCGTATTTGCTATGCCAAACGTTCCTACGCCATCGACGGCATTCAGAATGTGATTGACTTCCTCGACAAGCTGGAGAACGACGAGATTGAGGGCGTGGAGTTTCTGGAGATGCGCGCTTGCGACCAGTCGTGTGCGGGCACCATCCTCTCGTGCGACAACCGTTTTCTCATCGGTGAGCGTATGTATGGGCGTGCACGTAAGGCGGCCGAGCGGATACGCAATGGTGAGATGTCGCGCGACAAAGAGATGGACAAGTACAGGGACTATCTCCTCAGCTCGGTGGAGGTGGAGCAGCCCAAGCCGCGCAGCATGATGATTCTCGACCCCGACATCAGCAAGGCGCTTGAGAAGATGGAGCAGATTGACCAGATGAAGACCTATTTCCCTCAGATAGATTGTGGTCTCTGCGGCGCTCCGACGTGCAACGCTCTGGCTACCGACATCGTGTGCGGCAACGCCTGCAAGGACGACTGCGTCTTCGTGCAGCGCTACAAGGAGCGTACCGGCGAGATGAACGCCGAGGACAGCATCAGCAAGCTCAAGGCCATTTGGGGCGAGGACCGCATCCTGGGCGAGGACAAGAAATAGCATCTCTCTGCAAAGAGTAAATCGTTGTATTTCTGTACGCTAAGAAATGTGCCGACTTTCCTGCTAAGAAAGCCGCCTGCTTGATTACTAAGAAAGGCACCTGCTTTCTTACTAAGAAAGCCGTATGCTTGATTACTAAGGAAGGCACCCCCTTGATTAGTAAGAAAGGTGCCTGCTTGATTACTAAGAAAATTGGCTGCTTTGTTAGTGTTTGATTTACAGTTGTTTTTCTGAAACCGTGGAGGAGCGTCCCATTTTCCCTCGGGAGAGTCCCCATGCGGCCAGGATGACGAGCAAGGTGAGCAACTCGGCGGCGGGCTCGGCAAGCCAGAGGCCGACGGTGCCCATCCAGTGTGGCAGTACAACGAAAGCGGCAGCCATGAAGACCACGCCGCGCAGGAGGGTGAGCAGCGTCGACGCGCGGTTGCGCGCCACCCCCTGCAGGTAGCCGATGGTGCAAAGGTTCACCGCCATAAACACGAAGCCCGCCGCAAAGAACGGCAGCCCCCGTGCCGCAAGCGCGTAGGAGGCACTGTCGGGAGTGATGAAGATGCGTATGACCACGGGCGCCAGCAGCACGAATGCCAGCGTCACCGCGCCCCCCATCGCCATGGCCGTGAAGATGATGTGCCGCAGCGTCTTCCACACCCGCGACCTGTTGCCCGCCCCGTGGTTGAAACTGATGATGGGCTGCGCCGACTGGGCAATGGCGCTATAGGTCATGAAGATGAGCGGAAACAGGTAGCACGCCACGCTGAAGGCCGCAATGCCGTCGTCGCCCAGATAGCGTCCAAACATGATGTTGCCCGTCATCATCAGCACCGCCATCGCCAACTCGCCGACAAATCCGGAGAAGCCCACCTGAGCCATCTTCACGACGTTGCGTAGCGAGAGGCGAATGCTGGTCGCCGTGCTTTTGAGACGGTAGAGTTTCAGCGATTTCGCACGAAACAGCATGTAGTATCCCACCATTCCCACGCCTATCAGGCCGCCAAGGTCGGTGGCCAAGGCAGCACCCGCCAGTCCCCACCGGCAAGGGAAGATGAACAGGTAGTCGAACAGAATGTTGGCCATCGCCGGAATGATGTTCGACAGCATGGCATAGACCGGCGAACCGTCAAGGCGGATGACAAAGAGACCGAGCGTCTCGATGAGCAGCAGCACGCAAGTGGGAATGAACCAGAGATAGTACGTCCTCGTCGCCGCGAAGAGCGGAGCGCTGACCCCTAACAGGCGGAGCGTCGCATTGGGAAACAGATAGAAGATGACGAGCATCAACGCCCCAATCGCCGCTGCCGCCATGAACGCCTGCGTCACATTGATGCGGGCTGCCTTGACGTTGTTTTGTGCCAGATGGATAGCCGCCACCACCGAAGCGCCGATGCCGAACATCATGCCGGTGCCGTTGATGACCATCATAATCGGCCCGATGAGATTGACGCTGGCCAGTCCATAGGCGCCTATCCCGTGCCCGATGAAGATGCCGTCCGTAAGCAGGAACGCCATGTTGAACAGCATGCCGAGCAGCGTCGGGACGAAGATGCTGCGGAAGAGCTTTGGAATATCGGCATTCCCAAAATCCAGATGGTCTCGGTTGTCGTACATAGGTGAGCAGTGTGCAAAAACAGAGGTGCCCGGTCAGGACACCTCCGAATGGCTGCGTTGTATACAGTCGCTATTTCGCGTTTGTCGTGGTGAAGGATCTGCAGTCGTTGCTGTAGATGGTGTCGTTGTGCCAAATGGCGTAGGAGCGCACACGGTAGGAAGTGTTGCCGCTCAGGTTGGACGCACGTCCGCTGAAGGCGCCGCCGTTGCTCCAGCTGGGAGTGCCGGCGATGTGCGAGTGGTTGGCATAGTCAGGAGTGCCCGCGGCAGCGTCGCAATAGACGAAACCGACTTCCATGTCATCATAATAGAAACGCGGCTCGGTGACGGTAGCGTGGAAGTTGCCGTTGAACTCGGCCCAATTGCCACCGACAGAGGTTACAGTGTCAATGGTGAGGTAGGCACCCATCCAGTCAGCCACGTCTTCATCGTCGAGCGTGGTGAAAGTGATGGTGTTGGTACTATAATATATGAGGCCGTCACCCATGCGCAGATAGGCACGCACTTTGTAGCTTGTTTCACTGTCCAGTTGATAAATGGTGCCGCTCATGCTGTGCCCCTCGTGACGTATGGCGTCGTCCATGCAGTCGATATAGTTCTGCGTTGTGCTATCCCATACAGGGTCGCCTTGGTCGGCAAGGCAGTAGCAGAATCCTGCAGAGGCACCGGCAAAAGCAGTCTGCGGGTCGAAGTTCTCGGGGAAGTCGCCATGTATGGAAGCCGACACGGTAGCCCAGTCGCTGCCTGTTTCTTCAACAGCATTGACGGTGAACGTAATGTTGTATGGCGTGGAACTGTTGCTGTTATTGCTGTTGTTCGAAGGACTTTCCTCTTCTTTCTCACATGCTGCGAAGCAAAGCATGGCGGCAATACCGAGGATGGTTGTCAAATGTTTCATGGTGTAAGGTGTTTAAATAACTACGACATATAACGTATCGTCGATGAAAAAAGTATGTTGCGGTTCAGAATGCATCTCTGTTGCCGGTCGAGGAATTGGAGGAACTGTCGTCGTCGGGCATGCAAGTCACAAATTCGCCGTGTTCTTTGAAATATTCTATCAAGCAGTTGTAGAACTTGTGTTTACTCAGTGTCTCAGCATTGCCAAGCACGATAAGCTTCATTCGGGCACGCGTCAGCGCCACGTTCATGCGGCGCAGGTCGCGCAGGAAGCCGATGGTTCCCGAGTCATTGTCGCGGACCATACTGATGATGATTACGTCGCGTTCCTGTCCCTGAAAGCCATCCACAGTGTTCACGCTAATCTGACGTTTCAATACGCGGAAGAAGCGTTGCATTTTGATTAGTTTACGCAACAGGCGCACTTGTGCTTTGTAGGGTGATATGATACCGAAGTCGACTCGTTCGTTGACAATGCGTTCCATACCTATCATATCAATATAGTCCCGCAATGTGTGAATCAGAAGCCGGGCCTCTTCGGCGTTCAGTTTGCTGTTGGTGCGGGCATTTTCTTTCTCGTTAAAGTCGCAGCCAGATGTGTCAATCCACATCAAAGGCGTGTCCATCAACGATATCTGCCTGTCGCCCACTTCGGGTGCAGCGGTGAGGCATCCGTGGTAGAACCATTGTGACGAGAATCCCATGATGTCGCGGTGCATCCGATATTGTATTGTGAGCATGGAAACGCATTGTGGTTTCTCACGGCTCACTTTCTGCATCAATGTGACATCCAAGCCACCACGGGCAGCTTCGGTACATTTGATGGTGGGTGGCAATTGCTGGTGGTCGCCGCTGAACACTACGCGGTCGCTCTTGAGTATGGCGGCCCAGCAGGCCGGTTCGAGCGCTTGGGCTGCTTCGTCGATGAACAAAGTGGAGAAGTGGCGGTGTTCCAGTATGTGATAGCCGCTGCCTATCAAGGTGCAGCTGACCACGCGTGCCTGTTCGAAGAGGTCTGCGTTTATTTTTATCTCCAGTTCGGTGGCGCGGGTGCGCATCTTATGCAGGCGTGCCTGTTTCTCACGCGATTTGCCTTCGCCGCCAGCCCCTTCCCGCAATGCTCTGCGTATGCTCCATAGCTCGCTGTAGTCGGGGTGGGCTGCATAGCGGTGCTCGTAGCTGCAGGCCAGCATTTCATCGCTCATGCGTAGCGGGTTGCCTATGCGCAACACGTTGACACCGCGTCGCATGAGTTGCTCGCTTATCCAGTCGACGGCGGCGTTGCTTGGAGCGCACACCATCACTTGTGTTTCGCGTTGCAGTGTCTCGATGACGGCGTCTACCAGTGTGGTGGTTTTACCCGTCCCTGGAGGACCGTGGATAATGGCCACCTCCATGGCTTCGACCACCTTTTGCAAGGCGGCGTTCTGGCTGGTGTTGAGCCATGGGAAACTGAGTTGCGGCAGATTGCGGAAACGTGGTTGCAATGACCCGATGAGGGTGTCTCGCAGGTGGACAAACCGCTCGTTTTGTGAGTGCATGGCATCGTGCAGTGCATCTTCCATAACATGGAACGAAGTGCTGTCGATGCATAGCTGCAATCCCAGCAGGGTGTTGGCTGCCGTGTCGCGGATGCTTTGCAACATTGACTTGTTGGGCACAGCCACTTGTATGGTGCCTTCGCCTACCTGTTCCACATAGCAGGTGGTGGCGATGGGTTTCCGTGTGGGTGGTGATTCCGAATCACCGCTCTTGTCTAGACGAAAGAATTCCACAGGGCGGCCGGGTTCAAAGTCGTTATCCGTCTCGTCGGGCGATACCTCATATGTCACCATAAGCACCAGTTGGTTGAGTGCATTATAGCTATTTGCGAGCAGAGTTACAGGATAACGGCAGTTGCTTTCCTGCATACGTCCGCTGATGCCCGAGCGTAGCGATTGCTCATAGGATGTTCTCTCGTAGTCGAATTCCTGTTTCAGGAGCACGGCTTGTCGCTCCAGATGCGATATGGGATTGAGGTTCACGTCCGGTAATATGGTCTATGGCTTGCTGGTTAGGCAGCGGGGATGTTCGTTGATATGCTTACCAAAGCTTGTCCATCTCATCTAATTGCTGCCGCAGTTCTGCAACGCGCCGGTGGCTGAACATACACTTCGCCCACAGCCGCCATTGCTGCCAGATGTTGCGGAGCCACACGACTATGGTTCCGTTGAGGCGCGACAGAACGACGGGTAGCACCAGTGCTGCCACTCCCCACAAGGGGCTCTTGCCTATGGCAGGCATGAGCTCTCCCCACAAGCCGCCTCCTGTGCAGAACATCACCGTGGCGAAGATGATTGTGTATAGGAATGCAATCACCAGGCGCACGCCGAAGTTGACTGAACTGCGGAATTGCGTATCTTTGATGATGCGGCCGAATATCAGGTGGGTGGGGATAATCATGATGGGATAGCATGCCAGACAGAACAGCGTGGCCCAGCGCAGTTGGGGACAGATCGCCTCAGCAGCCACAACGGCTGCCAGAAGCAAGGTGGATAGCAGCGCTGCCGCCCAGTGTTTGTGCTCGGGGATGCTCTGTTCGTGGATGTGGAGCTGGCAGCAGTTGTCCTTGTATGCGTGGACGATGTCCATAAGGCGGGCGAAGGATTTCTGTTGGTTGCTGTCGTCGCAGGTCTCCATACGGTCCAGAGTCTGGGCTATGCGTTGGCGTGTCACGAAACGTCCCCACGCAGTGTTGCGCTGCTTGAAGCGGCGGCGTCCCGACTTGTTGAGTATGTTGCAGAGTGTATGGATTTCCTCGTAGTGTTCCGAGCTGTTGATGTGGTACATCTGCTGGCGCATGGCGGTTGCAACGGTGTCGCGCATCTGGTTCAGTGCTACGGGCTCGTTGGTGTCGAAGATTTCCATGAACGGCTGCACGGCGATGGGCTTGCCGAAGTTCACAACCACGTTAGCGTAGGTCTGCTCGTATTCGTCAAAGTCGATGCCCACAGGCACGATGTAGACGGGCGTGTTTCCCATCTGGCGCTGCGTCTCGCCGGCGATGCGGAACATGCCCTTGACCAGCGGCAGCAGCTGGTGTCGGTTGTTATGGCGTCCCTCGGCCATCATGCAGAACGGGTATCCGTCGGTGACGGCGGCGCGCGACTTCTCGAAAATCTCCGTGTTCTTCGATAGCGTGTCCCTTCCGTCGCGGATGCGATAGACGGGCATGATGCGAAGGAACGTCAATATGGTGCGGATGGTGGGCTGCTTGAAGATGTCTGCGCGTGCCACGTATACAGGTGGTTTCTTTACGGTGCAGAGTACTGCCAGCGGTTCCATGAGTGCCTGCTGATGGCAGGGCGCCAGGATGCAACCGCCCTCGCGAGGCAAGTTTTCCTGTCCGCGGACGGTGAAGGTGTTGTAGTGCGACAGCGTGCCCCAGCACACCAAAGGTCGCAGTATCGTATAGAGAAGATTGAAGTCTTGTATGTTCTTTTTCATGACGTGGAAATGTCTTTGTCGTGGGATAGTGCATTCTGTCTCACCATGCTAGCAGCGGCTACCCATCGGTGATTTGTTTTGCAAATATAACAAATCTCCGAACACCTATCCGAGTATGGCGTCGCGCTCGGCGTTGTCCCAATATGTCATGTTGCGGAAAGGATTGACATCGTCCTTGTGGCGGGTAGCCGCGATTTGCTCGGCGATGTAGCGCAGTATGGCTGCATGGCGCTGGCGGTACTGCTCCCATGCCGCCTCGTCGATAGTGTTGGTCTTGCCGAGCCAGCACAGCGTGTGGTAGGCGTGCCGCACCTTTTGGTCGGCATACTGCTGCCACAGCTCGTCAAGCCGCCCGTGGATGTCGTCCCACGATGAGATCCGACCTTTTTCCACGTCGTCGATGAGCGTTTCCATGTCGGGTTGCGACACAATCTGCCCGCCAATGTTCACCCACTTCTGCGAGCGTCCACCCTCGCCGAGCGATACAGGTGGCAACTGTCCGCCATACGCCTCCTCGAGCGTCTTCATGGCGTAATGGACAAGCATATCCTCGTAAGCTTGGTATCCTTTGG
>CACXCY010000117.1 GCA_902766265.1 uncultured Bacteroidota bacterium | reverse complement strand
GGCCGTGCCGAAGGTCGCGCCGAGGGCCGTGCCGAAGGTATACTGGCAGTTGCCCGCAAATTAAAGGCGAAGGGAATTGATATAGCAGACATTGTTGATACCACGGGCTTATCCATCGAACAGATCAATAGATTGTAGCCGCATTCGTTACCCATCGAACAATGAAAAATCTCTTATTTCTGTCAAGCGAAATATAGCATCCAGTAGAGGTTTCCTAAAGATGATGATGAACAGTTTCCATAAATAAAAAGCCGCGTCTTAAAGATGCGGTTTTATCTTAAATGGGTAGTGACGTTTACGGCTTGCCCTCTCGGGAAACTTACCCGGATAGCCAAACTTGAGGTTTGACGCTGCTAATATACGAACTTTTCTTTTATCCTCCAAACTTTTCCTTCCCTTTTTTCTTTTTCTGTCGATTTTCCTTGGAAGTTTCAATTATTATTCCAATCTTTGCACCATCGTTTGTCGGCTCACTCGTGAGCGGCGGGCGGGCTTATATATGAGAAAGACGTTTTCGAACGTCTGTCGTTGTGATACACGAATCTCGCAAATCCGTTAAGCCACAGCAGGCAGATGACAACGGGACGTCTACGTAGTGCGTTTCTATATACCTTAGAATATATAGTCCGTGCTGGCGTGGGCTGATGAGCGTTGTCTATCCTGTGTGGCGAGGCAATGCGAGAGCCTGTGTATCCAGGATGGGCAGAAGAACAGACACCTACGCCTTTTTTGTATTATAAGTTAACTTGGAACTATAGATTAAAAGCCGACTCTGGGGTGTCAGTATGCATGGATTGCTATTGAATAGGAAGAACTATCATATCATTGGATTCTTGATGACTATGTTGATGAGTCTTGGAAGGGCTACAGCACAACAGGGCATCGTGTTCTCACAAGATGACGGGGAGAGTACGGTGTCTGACACAATAGGCATCTTCTTCCGCAATAACGACGTTGTTGTTCAAAACCCACGCTTAGACCTTTTCATTGTAGAGGTGAAACAAGCAGATGTCAACATTACAGCAAAAGGCAGGCGTCCCTTTGTATGCAAGGCAGAAGGCAACTCCGATAATGGGCGTCTTGTCATCGATGCCGACACCACCTGTACACTCATTCTCTCCAATTTATCCCTTAATTCTCAACGGGCAAATGCTATCTCTTTTCCACAAAAGCAGAAAGTTAGAATAGAACTACCAGAAGGAACAAATACAACCCTGTCTGATGCTACCGATTATAAGACTGATAGCACTGACACCAGTAATGCTTGCCTCTATGCCCGTGGCTCTCTTACCTTAGCTGGCAGTGGTTCTCTTGAAGTGACAGGAAACTACCGCCACGCTATCTCCTCTGGTAAGAACGTCACCATAGAGGGTGGGCACATTACAATAAATGATGCTGTAAAGGACGGCTTACACTGTGACAAACTGTGCATGGAGGGAGGCACGATCTATCTTTTATCCAGTCACGATGGTGCAAAGGGAATCAAATGCAAAGAGTATTTTACAATGACAGGGGGATGTATAGAGGGCGAAGCCACTGGTAATATCATAATCAAGGACGGTAAGACAACTTATTCCTCGCTGTTGAAAAGCGATGGTGGAATGGAGGTGATACAGGGTAATATCATGCTGAAACACTATGGCATGGGCGGACGCTGCATATCTGTGGATGGCAACCTGAAAGTTTCGGGCGGTACCTTCAAATTGGAGAACCACGGCCACGGTGATAGTTACCTCACATCGAAACAGGAATCCGACTATTATACTCCAAAGTGCATAACAGTAAAGGGAAATTCTCTTATTGAACGAGGACAGTTGCGTCTCTTGGCTATAGGCAATGGTGGGAAGGGACTTGATTGCTCCGACACACTCTTCATCGGTCGTCAGGGTGAAGGCTATATCCCAGAAGACTCTCTGCTCATTAATGTAGAGACACGGGGCACCGCACTGGTCGACAACGTAGAAGAGGACTTTCGCCGGGGCTGCCCCAAAGCCATCAAAAGCGATAACGATATCTATGTCTATTCCGGTAATCTACGTATCAAGACGCATGGACAAGGCGGTGAGGGCATAGAGGCCAAAGGGTCGTTGAGAGCTTACACGTCAACCATTATTGCAGACTGCTTCGATGACGGCATCAACACTGGTAAACGATGCTATATTGACGGAGCAAACATCTTCTGCTTATCGCACAACAATGACGGGATAGACAGCAATGGAAAAATCAGCATCATGGATGGCATTGTTTCAGCCATAAGTGAACATGATGCAGACGAAAGCTTCGACACAAATGGGGGCAGACTCTACATATATGGTGGTATAGTCGTTGGAATTGGCCATGATGATGTTGTCATCAGTAGTCAGTCCACCGTTCCCTTTTACACCACACCGTCATATCTTCAGCAAGATCATTACCATCATGGAGATGGCATCAACCTGCAACCCAAGAGTTTCCTCACTATTTCGAGAGGCCATAAAGCGGTTGTGTCACTCTACCACGAGCAAGGCGTGACAGATGCCTTCATTACAGTGGCTACTCCAGCTATGACTTCTCAAGAGACTTATTCCATATCCGACGGCTCATCCCCACTTAATCCAGAGAAGGAATGGTTCGACGGGCGTGTGTTTACAGCTGGTGAGTTGGAAGACAGTAAGACATTATTCACATTCAAACCATAAGAATTATGAAACAGATGTTACATAAAGGACTTTTTGTTGTGCTGGCGGCAATCTATACGATATCATTACAAGCACAAGATTTGTGGGATGGTACTACTATTGCCTCGGGGTTCCATGGTGGAACTGGCACTACTTCAGATCCATATCAGATAAGGACTGGAGCACAATTGAAGTATTTTGAGCAACAAGTAAACCTTGGTAATACTTTCAACGGAAAGACTGTCTGTTTGATGAATAGCATAGATTTAGGCGACCAGTCGATAGAAATAAGAAACACATTCGCTGGCACTATTGACGGCAATGGTTATTTTCTTGAACAGATCTTTCAGAGATATTCTATTTTCAAAAATGTACAAGGAACCATCAAGCATCTTGGGGTTCGTGCAGGAGTGTACCGCGATGACCGCTACCCATATTATGGGAAGATTAGTCTTGCAGAAGTGCTTGAGGCCGACGGTCTCATAGAGAACTGCTATCATGAGTTAAGCAAGACGTTTTATACAAATAACCCACCCTATCTCATAGATTATCATTCTTTCCTTGTTGAAAGCAATTATGGTACAATACGCAATTGTTATGCCAAAGGTAATTACTGGATCTATGATGCAGGTGGCGTCTGGGGCGGCTATCTCGTTGGAATGTTGGTAGAAACAAACAACGAAACAGGGGTCATTGAAAATTGTGCAGCAAGCACCTATAACAATGGCTTCAATGACCGTGGACAACAACAGCCATTGGCTACTACGAACAAAGGAACTATTACGAACGGTACAAATACTACTGAATCCTATTTTGCAGCTCCTTCAGTTTGTACGGTGGAGTTTGTTGACTTGATTCATGGAAAGACCTTCGCCCAAAGGAGTATTCCGTGTGGACAGCCAATTGGTACACTACCAACTTCACACGATAACTGGACGCTGGCAAAATGGATAAGATACGGTAAAGCCGTGGATGAGACTACTACGGTTGATGAGAATTGGACGCTCTTTGCACTTTGGGAACAGGTTATACAGAAACAGCCTACAGCAAATGACGTTTCTGTGAAGGTGGACGATGAAGAATATGCACAATATCAATGGTATAGATACGATGAGGACGATGACAGGCAATATGGTGACTGGACATCAACGAATCACGAATCCAGCTCAAGTTCTTCTGTTGAGATTGAGTTCTCAGCTAAAGCAAACCAGCACTTGCATTTCTCATACTGGGTAAGTTGCGAAGAAGATTACGATGAGTTTAAAGCATTTTTAAACGGCAAGTGCATTCTTACTGCCAGCGGTGAGGTGAGCGATGACTTTGATTATCTGATAGAGGAATCAGGAAACTATACACTCAGGCTACTATACCACAAAGATGACGACAGTTCAGCAGGTAGTGACATGGTGAAGGTAACAAACATCACCGTTCCAGGTGGTAATAGTGTAGCTTTAGATTGTATGCAGTCCACTCTTTCTCCATCATTTCTCGTAGATGGGAATAAGTATTTCTGCAAAATCAGCTATTCAAATACAAATGCCATTCTTATGACGGATACTGTTGCATACAGCTCTTTTGCGCAAACGGAACCGACAGACATTTCTAAATTGGACAACGTCATCTACATCGAGCCGATGGAGGCAAGGACGGGCACGCAGGCTACTATTTCG
>CACXCY010000116.1 GCA_902766265.1 uncultured Bacteroidota bacterium | reverse complement strand
GGGTCGCCAATAAAGGTGATGCTGTGGTGTCGTGCTATGCGGGTGTATATTTTCTGCAGCGTCCTCAGGTCGTTGACTATATGGTATTGCTTTTGAAGTTCGGTCAGATAATTGATGATCTTCAGAAACGCAGCCAATTCGGCCATTTTGTGGTCGTCTTTGGAGAATATTCCCTTGTCGTAGATGGTTTGGATAAGCTTTTGGCAGCAGGAGAGGAACAGGTCGGGTTGACCATCCACTCCGTCAAGCAAGAATGCAATGGTGGACAAATCGGTAGACCCTGTGAGGTGCCCGATGGCATCGCGGTCGGCATAGATGACCTTATCGTGATAGAACTGGGATATTACTTGGGCGCGCAACTTTGCGTTGTCCAGCAATTGGCTGATGATATGGTCCGAGAGCAGGTCGACGACATCCTGATGGTAGAACTGCACGCCATGGGCACGCATGTAGAGAGAGAATAGTTTGAGTGCAAGCGAATGGATTCCGGATAGTTCGAAGGAGAATCCCATGGTGACGTTGGCCTTCTGGATGCTTGCGGGAAGCGAGTTGAGGACAGGCAACAACAGTTCCTCGTCGGCCAGTACCAGGGCGGTACTCTCGATGGTTTTGTCTGTGTCGGAGGACTGGTGGGCGGTATCTTCGAGCAACTTGGCGGCATATTTGGCCTGCAGGATGTCGGTCGGACAGTTTACAGTCGTGATGGTTTTCGGCCCTTGGGCAAAATGGTCTTCATAGTCGCCTATCTCTGGGAATGTTTCGTGGTTTCTGCGCAGGAACATTCCTGCTTCCTGGTTGGGGTCGTCGTAGTAGTAGGCGTCGCCGTCGGTAATGAGTGTACCTATGCCTTGGTTGACGCAGCTCCGGATGATGGTGTACTCGCAACGAGAAAGCACGTTGAACCCCACAAAATAGATATGTTTGTATGGGAGGTTATCAATCATGGAATCAAAATGTTCCGCCACCTCCCGATAGGCCATTCCTGTGTAGGCGTGTCCTTGCGTGCGTAACTGTTCGCGGAACTGGCTGTAGTAGACATACAATGTCTTATAGAACTGCAGATAACGTTTCTGAAATGGCGTCAGGGGCTGTCCTTCGATATCCCATTCTCCAATCTGTTTGATGTCGTGCAGGTTGCCGAACAACTGGCGTGCGTCCACGCAGTAGAGGTCCATCTCGGAAAAGTCGTTGACCATCATCTCTGCCATCGACATAAATTCCTCGAACTTGGGAAGTTCTGCGTTCTCTCCGCTTGTCTGGCTTTGCTGGCAATGTACCTTGAACAACTCGAAGAGGAGGAATTCATGCGGTATAATCTGCAGTTGTGACAGTTGAGATATGAAGTCATCCATGCGGATGATGTGGGGCAGGAAGAAAGTGCGACCCTCCATATTGGTGAACTGTTTCTGCAGGAAGAGTCCTGAACGCCAGTTGTTAAACACCACAGCCACTTGGTCCATCGCGCCTGGATGCTCGCTGTAGATACGTTCTGCCACGTTTTTGAGGAATGGTGTCATGCGGGTGGGGCTATCGTTGGTTGGCAATAAGTTTTGCGGCTGGCTCAAGGGCTTCGACCTTGCCTACGTCAATCCATTGGTCGGGATTGTGGAGGTAGCATCCGATGGTATGTGTCGCAGCAAGACGCAGGTATTCAGGGATGATGGGGTAGGGGTGATCGGCCTCGGGAAGCAACGTCGGCAGGGATGGATCGATGACGGATATGCCGCTGAAAGCAAGTGTGTCGTACGCAGTCAGGGGTTTGTTTGCCCATAGCGTCTCGCCGTTGTTGCGGTTGGTCCATCCGGCCAGGTGACCTTGGTGGTCGAAGAGCAGGAGCCGCGAGGTGTCGCGATGGCTGGCGGCGAGTGTCGCAATATTCATGGAATGAGTGTGATGCTCCACCATCTTGTTCAGGTCGAGGGAGGACAAAATATCCACGTTGTGCACCAGTATGGGGGCGTTGCCTGAGAAGAGCGGAGCCGCGTGGCGCAGGGCTCCTCCTGTGTCAAGCAGCAAGGCCCGTTCGTCGGATATGACAACGGGCACATCCCATTGGCGTTCGGCCACAAAGCGGCATATCATGTCTGCGAAATGATGCACGTTGACAACAATCCGTGTGGCGCCGGCGGCGGTGAGACGGCGGATGTTGGTTTCCAGCAAGGTGCGACCCCCGACCTCGACCAGGGCCTTGGGTCGGTCGTTGGTCAGCGGGCGCAGGCGTGTGCCCAATCCGGCAGCAAGAATGAGTGCCTCCATAAATGTTGATTGTTTGACGGATAAATAACGAGCGGAATCGTGGGATTATTTTGTGTGGCGGAAGGATTTTTCTGCTATGTGTGGAAAAATTCGTATCTTTGTAACCGAATTCGATGATTTATAACATGCAGAAAAACAACATAAACGATGAAATTGTATCACCAACTGTCGGAATACTGGCAACTATGCGTGCAAAGATGTCCCAATCCGGAGCCCACACGGGGTTGGACTATGAGCGGGCATATAGTCGCACTATGAGTGGGCACATAGTCGAACCATGTGTGGGCACATGGTCAGACTACGTGTGGGCTCATGGTCGGAGGACCGGAATTCAAACAGTCATTTAATTTCAGTTCAATCATTTAAAAATTAATGTTATGGCAAATTTTAAAGAGAGGTACTCGAAGTTGACGGGTCTGTGGACAGTCAGTTCGGTAAGTACCAGCCAGTACAGCACCAAGCGGCTGGCAAAAGACATTGAGAGGGAAAGCACAGTGAGCTACGCCGACATCATGGCGGTGCTCTCGTCGCTCCCTTCAGTGATGCAACGCTATATGGCCGAAGGCCATACGGTGAAACTGGAAGGCATTGGAACGTTCTTTCTTACAGTGCAATGCCACAAGACGGGCGTGGCCAACAAGGAGGACTGCTCGGCAGAGCAAATCACCAACGTCAAAGTCCAGTTTCGTCCCGAGGTGGAACCCGCAGGACGCAAGGGCAAACGCAAGAACACTTTGGTTGCCGACAACCTGGAATGGGTCTACCTGCCCTCCCCCGACAAGAAGCCGTCCGAGACGGATGACGAGGAACCACCGTCAGGCGACGAACCTGACAACCCTGGGTCCGGCAACGGCGGCACTACCCCTGGCGGTGGTGACAACGGTGGCGGTGACAACGGCGATGGCGACCTGGGTGAGTAACCCCTGACCTAGGGCACGTGCGCTGCCTTGCGGAGCAATCCGCACACACCAAGTGGAACCATTTCGGTTCCGCTTGTTTTTTTTCTCATGAGAATGTCGATTCACGATGTGTTTTTCTTCATTGCAGCATGGACATACATCCCTTTTCGGGGTTGGAAGGTGCAGCCGAGGATGAAAAATTGGTATTATTAAAACGTTCTTTCTCAATATTGTATTTTGTCGTAGCGATTTTTATTATATTATTTCTATTATAGAAAAGAATTTTAGTCGTATCTTTGCACTTTAAAAATTCTAGTGTTAAACGCTCAATCATGAAGAAACTGTTTTTAGCTTTGCTGCTTCTTGCAGCCGTGCCCGTAGCGGTTGTGGCGCAGACGCCCAGTATGATGACCATGGCTCAGAGCGAGCTGCAGAAACGCGGCCTCAACGAGGTCGAGGTGCGTGCCCGCCTGCTGCAGGAGGGCATCGATGTGGACAATATCCCGCCCACCGAGTATGCCAACTATCAGGGGCGCGTCCTTGCAGTACTCAACAAGATGCAGGCCGAGAAGTCGGCCAATAACAACACTTCGGCTGCCGTTTCGGCTGAAGTGGGCGATACTCTCGTTATAGCCCCACAGACCACCACCGGTGAAGCCGCTGCTGAATCGGCCGTGCAGAGTACTTTGGCTGCCAACGGCGTTTCACCCACAATGGGTAACGACATCTACGGTCATTCGCTCTTCACGGGCAAGGGCCTTGATGTGTTCCGCACCACCGACGGAGCCCAGGCACCTGACCACTATGTGCTCGGCGAGGGTGACGAAGTGCACATCTCCATCTTCGGCTCGTCGCAGACAGAGATACATCAGCGCATAGCATCCGACGGCAGTATACAACCCACCGGTGCCACCAAGATATTCCTCAAGGGTATGACGCTGGCCAAGGCCCGCACAGCCGTCCAGAACAAGCTGGCTCAGCATTATTCCTTCCGTTCCGACCAGATTGCCGTCACCATCACCACGGCACGCACCGTGAGTGTGAGCATCTATGGCGAGGTGGGCGTGCAGGGAGGATTCACGCTCAGCGCCTTGAACACCGCCTTTAATGCCCTGGCCGCCGCCGGTGGGCCCACGGCGATAGGTTCGGTGCGCAACATCCAGATGAGCCGTGCCGGCAAGGTGACACAGTTGGATATATACCAATTCATGAAAAATCCCACCATCGGCAATCCCTACGACTTGCAGAACGGCGATGTTCTCTATGTGCCGATTGCCCAGAAGGTGGTCAGCATAGAGGGTGCCGTGAAGCGCCCCATGCGCTATGAGATGATAGATGGCGAAACCTTGTCCGACCTTATCGAGTATGCCGGTGGTTTGTCCTGGAACGTTTATCCCAAGTTTGTGCAGATTGAGCGTATCGACGATGGCGAGGTGAAACTCATGGAATACAACCTGAAAGAGGTGACCAGCGGTGGCCGCAAGGTGGAACTGCAGGCAGGCGACATCGTGCGCATCAAAGCCGCTGCCCAGCCCAATGAGAACTATGTGACGGTGAGCGGCAACGTCTACTATGCCGGCAACTACGACTTGCAGGAGAATATGACCGTCAACCAAGCCATAGAGAAGGCCGGCGGTCTCAGACCCAGCTACTTCCCTGTGGCATACATCTTCCGTCCCGACTTGACCAACCCGGCCAAGATGCAGTATATCCCCATCGACTTGAACAAGCAGGGCTCTACCCTGTTGCAGGCCCGCGACAACCTGAATATTTACGACAACGCCACCTATTCCAACGTGGGCGAACTGCGCGTGAGTGGTGCCGTGAAGAATCCTATATCCATCACTTTCGATGCCTCGGTGAGCATGCATGACCTGCTTTCCATGGCTGGCGGTTTTACCGTGGGTGCCGCATACGACCGTGTGGAGATATATCGTGTGAACATCTCCAAGAAAGACGAGACGCAGTTGGACCAGATTACCCTCAAGGTAGACGAGAACTACAATCTGGTGGACAACCCCAACTTCCAGTTGCAGCCCTACGACCATGTGGTGGTGCGCTTGACGCCCAACTTCACTATGGGACGCTATGTGGAACTGAACGGTCGCGTGAAGTATCCTGGTGTCTACGTTCTGGAGGACAACAAGACGCAGCTCAGCACCATCCTCGAGATGGCTGGCGGTTTGCTTGAAGGTGCCGATCCCTACGCTATGATGGTGCGTACGGGTGGTCGCAACAACGGACCTTTGGGTGTCGACTTCAAGGCCTTGAAGAAACATCCCGGCAGCATGAAGGACGACCCCATTCTGATGAATGGCGACGTTATTACGGTGGCTCGTCAGGAGAATGTCGTCGTGATACGCGAGACAGGAACCCGCATGAGTCAGTATGTGGGTGCCGGCTTGGTCAATGGTCAGAAGATAGTCACATTTCAAGGTCCCCACAGAGCTTCGTGGTATGTGAAACACACCGCGGGCGGCTATATGAAGACTGCCGACCGCATGAGCGTCACAGTTACCTATCCCAACAATCAGATGGAAGGAACACGACGTGTGCTTGGCTTCCGTCGCACTCCCAAGGTGCAACCGGGTAGCGTGATTACCATGAACATCGACCCGAAGAAGGAAAGAAAGCTGACCGAACCCAAAGAGAAGTTTGATTGGAGCCAGGAGACAAGTCGCATGATGAGCGGCATCACCTCGGTATTGTCGGTCATCCTGCTTGTGAACAGTATTAAGAACCTGAACAAATAATCCTTATGGAGGAGAACGTAAACACCACTCCCTTGGAGGAAAACAAGAATACCGTCACCGCTCCGGAGCAGGAGGAAGAAGGTATTGATGTCGTAGCGTTGCTGCGTGGCCTATGGAACGGGCGAGTCATCATCATTATCTGTACCGCCGTATTCATCGCTTTGGGACTTGTGGCTGCCCTCACCATGAAACGAACCTATTCAGTTACCTCTGTGATGGTGCCGCAGCTAGGGTCTAGCAAGGGGTCTAGTTTGAGTAGCTTGGCATCGTTGGCTGGTTTTGACCTGGGGTCGGCAAGCTCGGGGTCGGAACTCTCGCCACTTATCTACCCGCAGATTGTGAGTAGTGTGCCTTTCCGCCTGGAGTTGATGCACACACCTCTGCATTATGAGAAGTGCGACACGCTCATCAGTATGTATGACTATGCGCAGGCCGACTATGAGAAGCCCTCGGTAATGTCGGTGGTGAAGAAATACACTATCGGTCTGCCTGGTGTCATCTTTGGCTCGAAAGAAAAGCCCGACATCGTTTATCCAGCCACAGGAGATAGCAATGCCGCTACCGAAGCCACCCCGCTGGTGGTGAGCAACAAGGAACAGAAGATGCTCGACGACATGGGCAAGGTGATATCCCTTGCCGTTGACAAGAAGGAGGGCTATATTACCCTTACGGTCGTTGGTAGCGAGCCCGTGCAAACTGCCGAGTTGGCCATGAAAGCCCAGCAACTGTTGCAGGATGAGGTGACCCGTTTCCGTGTGGAGAAGTCGCAGAGTGAACTGGACTACATTCAAGCCCGCTATGATGAAGCCAAGGAGGAGGCCGACCGCTATCAGGTGATGCTGGCAACGGCTACCGACCGTTCGCAGAATGTCACCACCTCAACCGCTGGTGTGGGGAAAGCCCGTATACAGTCCAAGTACAATGTGGCCAACGCAGTCTTTATGGAGTTGGCCAAGCAGCTGGAACAGGCAAAGATGCAGGTGAAGAAGGACACGCCTGCCTTTTCCATCATTCAGCCGGTCACCCTGCCCACAAAACCCTCCAACAGCCGTTCCAAGACGCTTGTCGTCTGGACGTTCCTCGGCATCGTGCTGGGATGCGGTATCGTGCTGGTCAAGGATTATTGGCCCAAGGTGAAAGAGATGTTTAACAAACCCGAAAAATCAGAATGAAAGGAATAGTACTCGCCGGAGGTTCCGGTACCCGTCTCTATCCCATTACCAAGGGAGTGAGCAAGCAGTTGCTGCCTATATATGACAAACCCATGGTGTATTATCCTATTTCTGCCTTGATGCTGGCAGGAATCAGAGATATCCTGATTATATCCACTCCGCATGATTTGCCTGGCTTTGAGCGTTTGTTAGGCGATGGTAGCGACTTTGGCGTGAGGTTCTCCTATGCCGAACAACCGTCGCCGGATGGTTTGGCGCAGGCCTTTATCATTGGCGAGAAGTTCATTGGCAACGATGATGTGTGCCTTGTCTTGGGCGACAATATCTTTCAAGGCAACGGTTTCAGTAAGATGTTGAAAGAGGCGGTGCGTACTGTTGAAGAGGACAGAAAAGCAACAGTATTCGGCTATTGGGTGGCCGACCCGGAGCGCTATGGTGTTGCTGAATTTGACACCCAGGGAAATGTTATCTCAATAGAAGAAAAGCCCTCAGCCCCCAAATCAAACTATGCGGTGGTAGGCCTTTATTTTTATCCGAACAAGGTTGTCAAGGTGGCGAAAAGCATTAAGCCGTCGGCCCGTGGTGAGCTGGAAATTACAACGGTCAACCAGGAATTCCTAAAAGACGGGGAGCTGAAGGTGCAATTGATGGGTCGTGGTTTTGCATGGCTTGATACCGGTACACACGATTCATTGGCTGAAGCATCCACGTTTGTCGAAGTGTTGGAGAAACGTCAGGGTCTCAAGATAGCTTGCCTTGAAAGCATAGCATACGAGAAAGGATGGATAACGGCTGATGAATTGCGTCGCGTGGCGCAACCGATGATTAAGAACCAATACGGACAATATCTGTTGTCTCTGATAAAAGAGAGATAATGAATGTTATACAGACACATATTGATGGAGTGGTGATTATCGAACCCAAGGTATTTGGAGATAATCGTGGTTATTTTTTTGAGAGCTACAACGACAGAGAATTCAAGGAAAAGACTGGCTATGACATTGTCTTTGTGCAAGACAATGAGTCCAAATCGAGGTATGGAGTGGTCAGAGGATTGCATTTCCAGATGCCGCCGTTTGCACAAAGCAAGTTGGTTCGAGTAGTGAAAGGGGCGGCTCTCGATGTGGCAGTAGATATTAGGAAAGGGTCTCCTACCTATGGACAGCATGTCTCCGTGGAGAT
This sequence comes from uncultured Bacteroidota bacterium, assembly GCA_902766265.1. Taxonomy (GTDB): domain Bacteria; phylum Bacteroidota; class Bacteroidia; order Bacteroidales; family P3; genus Colimorpha. The sequence continues at coordinate 3,670 of CACXCY010000116.1, read as the reverse complement.
TACAGAGGAGAACCATCGTCAGGTTTTCATACCTAAAGGATTTGCTCACGGGTTCTCAGTATTAAGCGAAGAGGTGATATTTCAGTATAGGTGTGACGCATTCTATAATCCGCAATCGGAAGGAGCGTTGGCTTGGGATGACCCCGACCTTAATATTGATTGGAAAGTACCCTCCGATCAAGTTCTTCTGTCGGAGAAAGATTTGCATCATACGCAGTTCAAGAATTTCGAAACGCCATTCGTATGAATATCCTAGTAACAGGAGCCAACGGGCAGCTGGGCAACGAAATGCGTCGCATCTCGATAGGGAGCGATGACAGGTACCTCTATACGGATGTGGCTGAATTGGATATTGCCGATCAGAATGCTGTGAGGAGCTATGTGAAGAAGGAGGCGGTAGATGTGATTGTGAATTGTGCCGCATACACTAATGTGGATAAGGCGGAGGATGATGCTGAAAAAGCGGACTTATTGAACAACTATGCAGTCGGCAATCTGGCTATTGCGGCAAAAGAGGTGGATGCAACACTGATACATATCTCTACAGACTATGTTTTCGGTGGCAGTCAGACCAACACTCCTTATCGCGAAGATGCTGTCACGAATCCATTGGGAGTATATGGAAAGACAAAATTGTCGGGAGAACAAGTGTTGCAACGCACAGGGTGTCAATATTTGATATTTCGCACGGCGTGGTTGTATTCCTCATACGGCAACAATTTTGTCAAAACCATGATGCGCCTCACCCGTGAGAAAGATATGCTCAATGTTGTTTTTGACCAGGTGGGCACACCTACTTATGCAGGAGATTTGGCGGCGGTGATATACAAGGTGATAAGCCAACGACTCTATAATGACCATCAGGGTATCTATCATTTCAGTAATGAAGGGGTAATATCGTGGTACGACTTTGCATTGGCTATTGCCGAATTGAGTGGTCATAGATGCAATATCCGTCCGTGTCATAGTGATGAGTTCCCCAGTAAGGTGAAGCGTCCCAATTTCTCGGTCCTGGATAAAACCAAGGTGAAGGAAACCTTTCATGTGGACATCCCCTATTGGAGAGATTCTCTTAGGAAGTGTATAAACGAGATACAGGAAGTGTAAATCACAATAAATAATACCGAATATGGCATTTAAGCGCAATATCATTATAACAGGAGGGGCTGGATTTATTGGCAGCCATGTGGTAAGACTATTTGTCAACAAATACCCGGAATACCACATTATCAATGTCGACAAGCTGACATACGCAGGTAACTTGGCTAATCTAAAAGATGTTGAAACCAAACCCAATTATACGTTTGTCAAAGCCGATATCTGCGATTTTTCCACCATTATGGAGATATTCCAGCGGTATCATGTGGATGGTGTCATTCATCTGGCTGCAGAGAGCCACGTGGACCGCAGTATAAAAGATCCCTTCACATTTGCAAAGACCAATGTAATAGGCACGTTGTCGATGTTGCAAGCAGCCAAACTTAATTGGGAGGTGTTGCCGGAAAAATGGGTGAGTGTGAACCCAGAAACAAATGAAAAGGTTCCCTGCAGGTTCTATCACATTTCTACCGACGAAGTCTATGGCGCATTGGAAATGACTCATCCCGAAGGACTCAAAAACACTATCTCCGCCCATGAGGTATATGGTGAGGATTTCTTTACCGAGGACAAGAAATACTTGCCCCACAGCCCATATAGTGCGTCAAAAGCCAGCAGCGACCATTTTGTGCGGGCGTTCCACGATACCTACGGAATGCCGACAATCGTGACAAATTGTTCCAACAATTATGGCCCGTATCAGTTCCCGGAGAAGCTGATACCTTTGTTCATTAATAATATCCGGCATCGCAAACCGTTGCCTGTTTATGGTAAAGGAGAGAATGTGCGCGACTGGCTCTATGTGGAGGATCATGCGCGAGCGATTGACACTATCTTCCATCGGGGCAAGGTGGCGGAGACATACAATATCGGTGGTTTTAACGAGTGGAAAAATATCGACATCATAAAAGTACTTATCCATACAGTCGACCGTCTGCTTGGGCGCAAAGAGGGTGAGGATATGCATTTGATAACGTATGTCACCGACCGTGCAGGACATGATATGCGTTATGCCATCGACTCCACTAAGTTGAAACGTGAATTGGGGTGGGAGCCCAGCTTACAGTTTGAAGAGGGAATAGAGAGAACCGTTCAGTGGTATCTCGACCATCAGGACTGGATGGATAATATTACCAGTGGAGAGTACGAAAAGTACTACGAATCAATGTATGCAAATCGATAGATGAAGAACTTCGCTGTCATAGGAGTAGGGGGGTATGTGGCTCCCAGGCACTTAAAGGCCATCAAGGAGACGGGCAACTGTCTGCTTTCGGCGTGCGACCGTTGTGACAGCGTGGGTATCCTCGATAGTTATTTTCCCGATGCAGCGTTCTTCACCGAGCAGCATACGGTGAGTTTTGAGAAGATATTATTTGGTGAGGGTTATCGTTTTGCAGAAGCCAGAAACTATATAGATTTTGTTTATAACATTAGAAATGCGGCATCGGTGGGCTTGCAAGGGTATCATCACCCGATGGCAAAAAACCACCAACACCGCCCCTGTTCGTATGGTAAAAAATGATGTATATATTCACGAGAGCAGCTATATTGACAATGATGTTGAGATAGGTGCAGGCACGAAGATATGGCATTTCTGTCATATCCAGTCGGGTGCTCGTATTGGAGAACGATGCTCCTTGGGGCAGAATGTTAATATCGGCAATCGGGTACGCATTGGTGATGGTGTTCGCATCCAGAATAACGTGTCGGTATACGAAGGTGTTGAATTGGAGGATAATGTTTTTTGTGGTCCCAGTTGCGTGTTTACCAATGTGCTGATTCCTCGTGCCAATTATCCGGTACATGGTGTATATCAAAAGACATTGGTAAAAGAAGGGGCCTCGCTGGGTGCCAATTGTACCATTGTGTGTGGTGTTACTATTGGTCGATGTGCGATGATAGCCGCCGGTGCAGTGGTTACCCATGATGTGCCTGACTTTGCATTGATGGTGGGAGTGCCAGCCGTCCAAGTGGGCTGGGTTGATGAGAAAGGTAACAAAAAAGAGAGACGATAACCATGCAGTTTCGCGACCTACAACGACAATATACGACATTAAAGCCAGTGCTCGGAAAAGGGATTGCTGTGGGGTGTTATGGCGATGGGGAAGCAGTATTTACCAATGATACTGAAGGGACTGCCCTTTGCCAGTCTTATAGGCAGCATGGCAAAGGAAAGGATAAGTACGACAACGTTCGTGTAGGCATTAATTCCCGCTTGGATGCACTGCAGGCAGCTGTGCTGTTGGCCAAGATGGAGATATTTGAGCGTGAGTTGCGCGATTCGCAACGTATCGCAGAGCAGTACAACAGAATACTGAAAGACAAGGTTGGTGTTCCTGTGCTATCGTCGGACTACACCTCTTCGTGGGCGCAATACACTGTCAGATTTGAGAATGGCAGGAAACGTGACGAGTGTAAGAAACGCTTGGAGAGACAGGGAATACCATCACAGATTTACTATCCCACGCCGTTGCATAGGTTGCCGGTATACAGTTGTCAGGATGCCGATGTGCAGTGCCCCAATGCTATCCGCCTGTCCCAGACGGTGCTGTCGCTTCCGATGCACCCGTAT
>CACXCY010000115.1 GCA_902766265.1 uncultured Bacteroidota bacterium | reverse complement strand
CAATACCTGGACCACGACACTTATACCGACATCATCACTTTCGACTATGTGGCTGGAAGTTTGATTTCGGGTGATATTATGATTAGTACTGATATGGTAGGGGAGAATGCCGCAAAATTTGGTGTGCCTTTTGAGCAAGAGCTGCACAGGGTGATTATTCACGGCGTGCTCCACCTCCTTGGACAGGGCGATAAGAGTGAGGAAGAGGCGGCGGAGATGCGTCGTCAAGAAGAGAGTGCATTGGCACTTTGGGACGAGTTGTTTCACGCGGAACATACGATGTAAATATCATAGAGCATGACATTTGAGCCTTTCGATATAGTAGTTGTTGGTGCCGGTCATGCTGGTGCTGAAGCGGCAGCTGCAGCTGCGCGTCTCGGTGCACGAGTGTTGTTGGTGACACAGATGCTTGATGCAATCTGTCAGATGTCGTGCAACCCTGCTATGGGCGGTGTGGCGAAGGGTCAGATTGTACGCGAGATTGATGCCCTTGGTGGATGGTCGGGAATCGTAACGGACCGCTCGGCTATTCAGTTCCGCATGCTTAACCTATCGAAAGGTCCGGCTATGTGGAGTCCGAGGGCACAGTGCGATCGGATGCTTTTCTCTCAGAATTGGCGCCAAGTGCTTGAGTCTATACCTAATCTCTCTCTTTGGCAAGATGAGGTTGTGGGAGTGTTACTCAACGGAAAGTCAGTTTCAGGAGTCACCACTCGCATGGGACATACAATACCAGCTTCTGCGATGGTGCTCACAAGTGGAACGTTTCTCAACGGCAAGATATATATTGGTGAGGACTCCTGGCAAGGAGGTAGGGTAGGGGAGGCCCCCGCTATCGGATTGAGTGACCAGTTGCGCGACCTAGGTTTCGAGGTGCAGCGTCTTAAGACTGGCACACCGGTTCGTATCGATGGGCGCACGATAGATTTCTCGCAACTTGTGGAGCAACCCGGTGACGAACGTCCGGCCAAGTTCTCTTTTGGCGATACAAAGCCGTTATCCACGCAAAGGTCATGTTATCTGGCGAATACAAATCTCAGGACGCATGATGTCCTGCGTACTGGTTTTTCTCGCTCGCCGATGTTTACGGGACGCATCCAGGGGAGAGGCCCTCGCTACTGTCCTTCTATCGAAGATAAGATTGAGCGATTCGCTGATAAAGAGCACCATCAGCTATTTGTAGAGCCTGAAGGATGGCATTCTCAGAGCTGGTATTTGAACGGTTTTTCCTCTTCCTTACCATTGGATGTGCAGCTCGCTGCACTCCATACTATCAAGGGGTTAGAGCACGCAAGCATTTTTAAACCGGGCTATGCGATAGAATATGACTACTTTCCGCCCACACAATTGCTCTATACGCTTGAGACCAAGAGTGTTGAGAACTTATATTTTGCAGGTCAGATAAATGGTACGACAGGTTATGAGGAAGCTGCTTGTCAGGGATTGATGGCAGGAGTGAATGCAGCACTTAAGCTTCGCGGAAAAGCCCCATTTATCCTCGGTCGCTCTCAGGCATATATAGGTGTGTTGATTGACGATTTGGTGACCAAAGGTGTGGATGAGCCGTATCGCATGTTTACATCACGTGCAGAGTATCGTATATTGTTACGCCAGGATAATGCCGACCAGCGTCTAACTCCTCTCGGCCATTCAATCGGATTGGCTGATGATGAGCGGATGCGTCGTGTTGAGGAGAAACAACGGTTGGCCAAAGATTTTACGGATGTAATTGAAGGAACATCTGTGATTCCGTCGGAGGTAAACCAATGGCTTGAGGAGCATGGATCCGCAGCACTTTCGCAAAAGGTAAAGATTGAATCGCTCTTGTTACGGCCGGAGTTGTCTCTTTCTGATATAATGCAGATCTCATCGTTGGTAGGCGAAGCGGCAAAGAGATTGCCGGATGATTTGCGCGAAGAAGTATGTCAGGATGTTGAGACGGCAATAAAATATCAGCGTTATATTGAGAAGGAGCAGGATGTTGCCAACCGTATATTGAAGTTTGAGGATATTGCTTTGCCGGCCGACTATGATTATTTTAGTCTTACGGCCATTAGTTATGAGTGTAGAGAGAAACTCAATCGATACAGGCCGGTCTCTATCGGCCAAGCGTCGCGTATAAGTGGTATTTCCCCTGCGGATATCTCTGTATTGTTGCTTACATTCGCCAGATAATAAATTGATTAGCCCCCTTGTTTCGCGTGAAACAAGGGGGCTAATCATAATATCTTAAGGTTGTTTGATGAACGGTCGTGATATAACTCCCGTGTTTGTTAGGGCTTTTATTACATATATTCCTGGGAGAAGTTGACGAATGTCTATCTGGAATTCTTTTGTGCTGGGGTGTTGGGTTGAAATTGTGCGCCCGTTGATATATTCTATTGAGAAGTATTGGATTTCGGTGGCTGTTTTTACGGTGAGGAATGATGATGCTGGGTTAGGGTAGAATGTTAGTGTGGTTTGTCTTTTCTGAGTGTCAATACCACATAGAGGGTAGTTGTGTCGCCAGAAAGCAAGGCTGTCAAACACCACAGTCTTTACTGTATTTCGTATGATTCGTGCTTTCTGCTCATCAAGTGTGGCGCTGAAGGATATGCTGTCTGGGTCGCGATGGAAGAACATCACGTAGAACGAGCATGCTGCTGCGTAGGTGCCAGCCATCGACGGGTGGCTGCCATCGGATGCGTATAGTTCTATCTCTGGATGGTTTGTGCGCAGATGTCGCCATACACGACCTACGGGGCATAAAGAAGCATGATAGGCCTCTGCCATATAGGTGTAGCGCTCGTACAGCATGCTATCCATACCTTCGTAGGTGCTTAATACAGGAAAGATTCTGGCATTATCTGCATCGCCGTATTTGCGCCCCCAGGTCATATAGAACATGGGTTCTGCGTTTGGATTATTGGCATATATGGAATCAACAAGGCGTTGAGCATAGGGGAAGCATTGTTGTTCTACTTCCCATTGGCGGAATGATGGAAGTTGGCTTTGTTCCTGTAGTACGACAATGTCCCAAGAGCCTTGTTGTATCATCGTCATAGATTGGTTGCTGCAATGCTGCATGAATGTGCATCCACCCGGAGTATTGGCACTATATGTCATACGGTCGCCCATATTCGTGGCGATGTCGGATACCATCTGAGGAAGGTTGTTGGTGTATATATAACTGTTACCGACAAACAACACGTTTGGTGTGTTTTGAGCATGCAGGGTGATGCTTGATAATAGCAACAATAATATGGCGCTATGTTTCCTCATATCAGATAATCTTTTGCTTCGGGACCCATGTTCATGAGCAAATCAAGTGCACTGAGATTCGGGGTGAATGGGAGACGGTCGGCAAATACTTGATAGTATGGTTTGAAGCTGTCGGTAGGGTAGGGGCGTTTAGGGCTGAAAGAGTAGCGGTAGTCGCCCTTTTCACCTAATGGTGGCATCCACTCTGTGGTGAGGTTAATCTTGCAAGCAATCTTATACTGTTTTAGAAGCCATGCTATTGTTGCAATATCTAGTTCAAGCAGGTTGTTGTATTTCTGTTCAAGCAGGTGCTCTAATCCGTCACGATAGTATAGGAAATATGGGGAAGCGCTGTAAGCGGCAGTTATAGTGCGCATGTGTATAACATTCCATCTGTCGCGGTTGTCTATCGTTACCTCTTCTGTACGGCTGTGGTTGTTACGGATTACAGGCACGGTCAAAGGTCTTACCCCACCGGCAGTCATAATCTCGGCGCGGTTTCGGTAAGTCTGTTTTGGATAGGTCTCTTTGGCTTCGACAAGCAGTGTGTTGTATTTCGTAGCTGCTGAAAGCCAGGCTACAGGAGGGAAATATGCTGCGCTGAACAGTGCAGTCATTGTCCTATTATTATGGATGTTAGTTCGTTGTCCTCAAGGAAGAAGTCAATGTTTCCTTCGGGGAAACTTATACGACGTTCGCCCCAATCTTCATCGTCAACATCTTGTTCTGTGTAGTTGTTGCTGACCATTAGGGCAACTATTTCTCTCTCATCCATTTCGAAGATGTTTTTGTCAAAGAGTGTGGCCTCTTCATTACAGACGTCTATGCATGCTAACACGGGGTTCTCTCCTTCAAAGAAGAGGGTGATACCGAGGTCGTTATAACGTAATACGGTAGTGGGTTCATCGGCCGCATTGTCGATGTTTTCCACCTCATCGGCTGTGCCCATGATGCGTACTACTTCTTCTACTGGCATTAAGAAGCTTATTTCTCCTAGCCCTTGTTTGATGTTTATTGTAAGGTTCATTGCTTTTGTATTTTGTGTGCAAAGATACTAATAAATTCTTTTCTGGCAAAATAATTGTCTGTTATGTGCGTTATATTGCAAAAAATCATGTATATATGGCCCTTGAACTACTAGCTCCCGCCAAGAATCTTGAGTACGGACGTGAAGCCGTAAATCATGGGGCAGATGCCTTGTATATTGGTGCTCCGGCCTTTGGTGCTCGCTCTGCGGCCACAAACACGCTCGACGATATAGAGCAACTTGTGCGATATGCTCATCTATATGGTTCTAAGGTTTTTGCTACAGTAAATACATTATTGTTTGACGATGAGATTGATTCTGCAGTACAGATGATACATCGTCTTTATAATATTGGTGTTGATGCCCTTATCATTCAAGATTTAGGTCTGTTGGAGTGTGATCTGCCAGCTATTGAGTTGCATGCAAGCACACAATGCCACAATGCCACGATAGATCGCATAAAGTTCATGGAACGAGTTGGTTTCAAACGTGTGATACTTGCTCGAGAAACCTCAATAGAACAGATGAGGGCTATTCGTCACGCAACATCGGTAGACCTTGAGGCCTTTGTGCATGGAGCTCTATGTGTGAGCTACAGTGGGCAATGTTATATGAGTCAGTATCTTAACAAGCGTAGTGGTAACCGAGGTTGTTGTTCTCAGCCATGTAGATCTTCATATGATTTATATGATGGGAACAGGCGACTGCTGTTAAGGGGCCAACATCTTCTATCTCTTAAGGATTTTGATGCTTCACAAAATATTGGGCCCATGATAGATGCCGGTATTACGTCGTTTAAGATAGAAGGACGGCTTAAGGACTTATCTTATGTGAAGAATGTGACTGCATATTATCGTCAGTTGCTTGATAATATGATGTCTGGTCATGAAAAGACATCTTCTGGTACGAGTGTGTTTTACTTCACTCCGGATATATCGAGGACTTTCAATAGAGGGTATACTGACTATTTTCTTCGTCAACGCCAGCCAATGGATTCTTTTGCGACACAGAAAGCGTTAGGCAAACAAGTTGGAACAGTTGGTTCGGTTTTGGATAATACATTTACTATCAGGTCAAATGAGACCATTGTGCCCGGAGATGGGTTGTGTTTCATTGATAGAAATGGTGTTATGCAGGGTTTTCTTGTCAATCATGTTAATGGCAATGTTATTACTCCTAATGTAATGCCGGATATTACACCAGGCACGACTCTATGGCGCAATCACGATCATGCCTTTGAGAAACAGCTACAAGGGAGCTCTGCTAGTCGTAAAATTGATGTAGAGATAACTTTCGATACCACACCGAATGGTTTTATTATTAAGATAAAAGATGAGGATGGTGTCAAGGTTGAGCATACTATTGCTGCCAATCATGAGTCGGCCAACGACAAAAGTCGTGCTACAGAACAAATTAAGAAACAGTTAGGCAAGCTGGGAGATACTCCATTCAGGGTTGTTGCTGTAACAGATATTACGCAGGGGAGATATTTTCTTCCGATGTCTGTCTTAAATCTGGTACGTCGAGAGGCTGTAGATATACTTATAAGCCATAGAATAAGTCATTTCCGACCTCAAGATACATATCTAAAGGAATCTACAGAAGCAATTGTTCCAGAAACGCTGGATTATAGCTATAATGTTATAAATAATCACGCAGAACAATTCTATAAGGAACATGGAGCAAGGGAGATAGAGCGTGGGGTAGAACAGACGGAGGATTATAGAAACAAGGCGCTGATGACAACCAAATATTGCTTGCGTTACGAGCTTGGGTGTTGCCTAAAGGGAAAGAATAAAAATGAATCCCAAGTTGCTATAGATAATACCGATAAATTGATACTTGGTAACAATGGGCGTTACTTCAGGCTTGAGTTTGACTGTAGTGCTTGCCTAATGCGTATTTACGCAGACAAATAGGGATCAGGCATTGACTACGGCTGCGATTGCTGAGCCGATGATAAGAATACAAGCTACTATCATCCATCGACGGGGTCGCATTTCCACTTTCTGGCGCCCGAACATTATTCCTAGATAGCCAAGAATAAGCACGCTGACAAACATTGGCCATATAGCCCAGTGAATATTGCCTGAGAGAGAGTTTACAAAACCGAGGACAAGTCCGGTAAGCAGAATGTTGATACTACTGGCGACGGCCATTGCTGCAACGGAGCCCCAGTTACGGAGGTCGAATACTGCCAGTTGAGGTTTGCGACGCAGATATGGCAGAAGCATTCTTAGAGAGACAAATACAGCCAAACCGAGGGAAATAAATGCGTTGGTACGTGCATACAATTGTGGTGCATCGGATCCTTCGATGCGGAGCAAATCACCAAGAGAGATGCCGAGCATGAAAAACAAGCAGCTTACAATACTTACTAAAAAAGTGATACCAAGTCCTTTAGTGAGTTTTATAGGAGTTGCTTCAGCGCATCTACGCATGAGAATCATTGTGTTGATGCCAAATGCCAATGCGAGTACAATATAAGTTGCTACATGCATGATTGTATGTTTTTTGTTATCTCGATAAATTGTTCTACAGATAGTTGCTCTGCTCGTTTTGCCAATGTATCCTCTCCGATATTATCGAGAGGCAGGTTTAATTGTCGAAGAGCGTTACGCAAGGTCTTTCGCCTTTGGTTGAAACCGGCTTTTACTACCTGGACAAATAGCTTTTCATCACATTCCAAGTGATTTACGTTGTTTCTCCGTAACCGTATGACGGCAGATTTCACTTTGGGTGGAGGATTGAACACATGCTCATGTACGGTGAACAAGTATTCGATATCATAAAATGCTGAAAGCAAAACAGAAAGAATGCCATATGTTTTGCTTCCTGGTCCTGCTGCAACTCGCTCGGCAACCTCTTTCTGGAACATACCGACAACTTCTGTCACCTTTTCCCTGTTATCGTACACCTTGAATAATATCTGTGACGAGATGTTATATGGGAAGTTTCCTATGATGCTGAAACTATCATGGAACAAGGTTGTTAGGTCGTATTTCAAGAAGTCTCCTTCTATTACATCGAGGGTAGGGTAGTGGCCTTGCAGATAGGCAACGCTCTCGCGGTCGATTTCAACCACATGGAAGTCTGTGTTAGCTCTTGATATCAGATATTTGGTTAGTACACCCATACCAGGTCCTATCTCCAGCACACGTTGTGTATCTGGGGAGAGGCTCTCAACAATCTTTGCGGCGATATTTTCGTCTGTGAGGAAGTGTTGGCCGAGAAACTTCTTTGCTTTTACTTCTGTCATTTTGTCTTTAGTGCGTTATAGCGTTTTCTTGCACGATTGGTATATAAACTGTTGGGGTAGTCGAGGAGAAGCTTCTCATAGCAATCTATAGCTTTTGCTGTGTTGTTTAGTTTTTCTTCGTTTAGTTCGCCCATCATTATTAGAGCGTCGTCGGCTGTAATGTCGTAGGGGTAGAAATCCACCACTTTCTGCAGCAGAGAATCGGCCTCAGTGTAGCGAGCCTGTTTCATTCGTATTTGCGCCTTACGCATGAGAACCTCATCCAGTAGTGGGTGAGATAAATTGTGGATTTCAATGTTTGTGTAGTTTTCCCAAGCGGAGTCGAGCATATTGCGGTAGAGAAGAAGGTCGGCGTCTGCGAAAATCTCCAGCATGCCGTATGTGCTGTCGTCCTCCATATTGTCAGATATTAGTAGAGATAGCTCCATAGCATCGTTGGCCACAAGTTTGCTTGTGGAGGAGCGTAATACTTTGAGCTGCGAGTTAGCCCATTCGAAATCGTGATTATAATATGAGAGTTTGGCGTTTTTGTATTTTGCCATAGCGCCAAGCACGTCGTTCTTGTTTTCTTTTTCAACTTGCATATAAAGTAGGGAAGCATCCCATACTTCGCCGGCGAAGAGAAGAAGATCCCCCAACTCCAGCTTTACCTCATTGCGTATTTGTGGTTTCAGGCGAGGCATTTCCAATATGTCGTCCAAAATATCGGCAGCTGCCTGAATGTTGCTGCTGTGGTACCCCATGAGGTTGGCGTAGTTTCGCATCAAAGTAAGGGTGCGTTCATTCTTGCCAAGCTCATCAAAAGCATTGGTGTATTTCTGTGCAAGTTGTTGGAGGGCGCTTTCCTCGATATGGTAGTTTTTGTTTATACGGGCGAATTCTACTTCAAGTTCCCCTATGCGGCTTTCAAAATAATGAGGGTGGTCTTTCCCTTTTGTCAGAAGGATGCGGTATCCGTCGGAGGCTACGTCGAGGGCATCGTTGTTTTGGGCGATTTTTGCAATGCGGAGCACTTCCTGGCCGCCTTTGTCTGGGAAACGTGCATCGACAGCTTCTGCCTGTTCAAGTGCGAAGCGGAAATCTTTCTGTTGCAGGGCGAACCATATCATCATTTCCAGATAGGTCTTGTTGTCTGGGTGTTCGCGTACGCGGGATACCAAAGCTTTACGTACGCCGTTTGCCAGTTTGTTGTCGGGAGCTTCCTGCAGGGCTTTTTGCATCGACACTTGGACAGAGTTCAGCATACGAGGTTGATTGTCCAAAAGGTCGAAGTATTCGCCGGTCATTGCCCCATAGTCACCCATCTGTTGGTATACGGCTACTAGTTCGTTGAAATAAAGTGTGCGGTTTTTTGTTTTCTCTCTGGCTGTGAGGTATGTACGTGCCGCAAAGTTGAGCTGTCCGGCATTGATGAAAGCCATTGCGAGATCAGGTACGGGTTGAAGGTCGGCCGTTATGGCATCAATAGCCTTGTTGAAGCATTTCTGTGCTTTTTTTTCGTCTTTCTGACGGAGGTAGACAGAGCCCTCATCCACATATAGGTAAAGATCCTTGGAATTGTTTTTGCGACGCCGTTCCACAAGTTTCACAGCATCGCGATATTCTCCTAATTCAAGGTATGTGGCGAGAAGGCGCTGATAGTAATACTTATTTGTTGTGCGTTTGTACAGGCCTTCGTACAGTTGTGCTGCTTGTGCGTATTCGCCGTGATCGAAATAGTAGGCGGCCGTCTGTTCCAGGTTTTGTTGTGCGACAACAGGGGTGGCACCGATAAATGATGCCAAGAAGCATGCTATCAGTATGGTGCGGATCTTTTCCATACAAAAAAACCGGAGTCTTGCATCCGGTTCTTTTTTTGTTTGGTGACCCAGCTGGGGCTCGAACCCAGGACCCCAACATTAAAAGTGTTGTGCTCTACCTGCTGAGCTACTGAGTCATCATTTCAACACTACTCTTTCGTTCAAAAGAGTTTGCAAAAGTACTACTTTTTTCCAATACGGCAAAGAAAAAAGTAAAAAAAGTTGTGGTGCTGTAGTTTATATATCATTATTACAGCACGATAGCAATATTTGTGTTTTGGCTTTTTTGAGTGGCTTTATTATGGAATTCCGGGCGGTTCGGAGTCATTTTGTGCAATTTCTACCCCTTTTTCTATTGGTTTTCCTACAGAAGGAGTAGGGGAGGCGGTTG
>CACXCY010000114.1 GCA_902766265.1 uncultured Bacteroidota bacterium | reverse complement strand
TCGGGCAAGGGGAAGGTCTGCCATCCCCGGTTGACGATGTTGCGGCTCACGGAGGCCATGAGACTGACAGGGGTTGAGTCGTTGCCCTCATATACTTTGAGTTGATAGGTGCCTAGATTGCCCACGTACAGTTGTGCGGCCACCATGCTCTGTAAGGTGAGGAGGCGTTGTGGTTTCAAGCGAATACCCCACCAGAAGGCGCTGTCGCCACGTGTTGCCGTTCGAAGGTTGCCGTTGTCGAAATGGAGGGTGTCGATGATACCGTCAGGATAATCTTGCATGACGGATATTCTCACTGTGTCGGTGCCTTGGATGACGTATATGGTCCCCATTCGTGCCATGGGTCCCCGGTTTTGGGTAGTGTATGCCTTTATTGTGGCATTGGCACCTCTTCCCGCTCCGGTGTATTGCGACAGGGTCAGCCAACTCTGGTCGGTTATTGCCAACCAGGGAAGGGAGCTTTGGCTGGGCATGATAATGCACACCATGGAGTCGCGGTTCACGCCGGAGTTCCATTCTGTTTTGCTGACGCGCAGCAATGACCTGTCGGGTGTGATGTTGATTATGGCTGTATGGTCATGAGTGTAGTGATAGGATAGCGGGTTCAGTGACGTCACGGCATAGTATCCGTTGCCGCTGCCGCCCCATCCCCAGTTGAAGTGCATCCTGCCGCTACTGTCGCATCCGTCGCAGACAAAGGAGTGGCTGCCATCTGTCGAGTCGACGGCGGTGTACAATATGGGATTGCCGGCCAACAACTCTATCTCCAGGTCGCTCATCCAGGCGCTGTCGGTGTAGTCCGACTTATAAATGCTACTCACCTGTTTGCTGTATCCGAAGAAATCGCTGAATGCGTGTTCTGCACAGAAAGGGATGTACCCTCTCGATGCCGCAGGGGCTGTGCTTTTGCGGGGTCCGTAGTTGGTCTCCACTGCGATGCCGCATGCTCTCATAAGCCCAGCCACGTAGCCGATGCTGGTGCTACCCGTGGTGTTGGTGTAGCTCAGTGCCATGGTCGACCAGTTGTATATGGTGCCGGAGAAATTCTCCGACATGAGTCCGTAGGTGGGATGGGTGTATGAGTGTGCGCCGAACCCCATGGGGGGGTACTGCCATTTCCTCATGATTTGAGCCATAGCTGTGGCCACGCTGCCGGTAGGCACAAAATCGTGTATTGTCGTGTCGTAGGGGCATATATAATTGTAGTATGGTCCTTGGGACCATGTGGTGAGGATGAGGGGGGCGACGGCGGTGCTCTGTGGCGTTTCGCCGCCATCGTTCAGCAGGCGTTCCCATGCGGTGCGAATCTTCTCGGTGGGCGTCGATTGATGGTCGATGCAATATTGGATCTCGTTGCTTCGCTCCGACAGCCAGAAGTGCATGTTGTCGGGTACCTCGGCTGCAGGGAACGCTCCACTGGTGGAGTAGCCCACGACGGGGAGCACACAGTCGTCCTTCGACACCAGCACAAAGCCGTTGCTGTTGCCGACCACATAGATATTCTCATAGGGCGCATCCACCAGGGACCATTGGGTGGGTTCCTGCTTGCATCGTGCCCACAGGTTCTCGGCCAGACGCAGGGCTGTCGCTTTGCTTACGGGTGCTGCTGCGGCTGCCATCCCTGCCGTCGCCAGGACGGACAGGAGGAGCCATTTGCCAAATACACGGATATTCTTACTCATGGGAATCGCGTTTATGTGCAGTTGTTATTTCTTGATGATTTTCTTTATGACGGTGCTCTCGGCTGTCATCACCCGTAGCATGTAGACGCCTACGGGCAGGGAGGAGAGGATCATCGTTGTGTCGGTTTCCTGCGGGAGGTCTACTTTGCGGCCGGCCATGTCGTAGAGTTCGACTTTCCTCACCGGGCTAGTGCATTGCAGTGTCAGCGTGCAGGAGGTGGGGTTGGGGTAAATGGTCACGTTAGGCAAGTCCGTAGCGCCGATGCCTTCGCCGGGTTCTCCTATTGTCAGGTGGAGCGTCACCGTGCTGTCGCATCCCCAGGCGGTGGTCAGATGCACCACATAGTCGCCGCTCTCGGTGTAGACGCTGTCGTGCCATGTGTAGGAGTCCATCGCTCTCCTGTACTCATCGGAAGAGGCGCTGTGATGGATGGTGAGCCGGAAGGTGAAGATGCTGTCGCATCCCCAGCGGTTGGTGAGTTTCTGAGTACGTGAGGTGTTGGCGTCGTACACATGGCCGTCCCATGTGTAGCGGTCGCAGGTGTCCACCACGATGCTGTCGCCATTGGAGTGGTTGACGGTCAGGTCCAGCACCATGGCGCTGTCGCATCCGTGCGAGCTGGTGAAGGTGTGGGAGTAGCGGCCGCTGGCGACGAGCAGGTTGTTGGCCCAGCGCATACTGTCGCACACCGAGGCGGCTACGGTGTCGAGGGTTCTGGGGTAGATGGTGAGGTGGAGGATGAGGATGCTGTCGCAGCCGTATTCGTTGCGCATGGTTCTCACGTATTCGCCGCTGTAGGTGTAGGTCTGGCCTTTCCACCAGTAGTCATAGCAGTTGGTGTCGACGAAGTGGGTGGTGTTCGATGGGTTGATGGTGACGGAGACTCCCACGATGCTGTCGCATCCCAGGGAACTGGTGAAGATGAACGTATAGATGCCGCTTTGGGTGATGCTCGTGCGGTTCCATGTATACTGGTCGCAGGCGGTGACGGAGGGGATGAAGAAGGTGTCCTGGTTGCATCCGGTGGCGAAGTGGGCGGTGAGGGCGGTGTTGCCCAACACCCTCATGGAGCGGACGGGGCAGGTGTCGCCGTCTTCCCATCGCACGAAGCGGTAGCCCGGTCGGGGCACGGCCTTCAGTTTGGCTATGGAGTGGGCGCGGTACTGGCCTGTGCCGACGACGTAGCCCTTGTCCAGGGTGCTGACGATGGCGGTGACGCGGTAGAGGGGTTCAAGCGAGTCGCGTACATGGAAGAGGGCCCGTACCATGTAGTTGTATGGGTAGCGTCCTCTGCTGGTGTCTTCCAGGATAAAGTTCCTCCACTGGTTGGAGTCCTTCACCCAGGTGCCGTCGACGTTGATGCCTGAGCACATGAGGGCTGGGTGGCCGAAGCCGGAGTAGTGGAAGGTGACCCAGAGGGCGCTGTTGGTGTCGACTGTCAGGGGGGTGTTGAGTGGGACGGTGGTCCAGCGGGGGAGGGTGGAGGGGTAGGTGTTGGGTATGTAGAACGAGGCCGAGTCGAGGAGTTGCTGCGGTGCGTTGGCGGTGTCGTGGCTTTTGTATATGCGCAGCTGGTAGTTGCCGTGGGTGACCGCGTAGAGCATGCCGCCGAGCACTTGTCGGGCGTCTTTGAGGCGGTGGCTGGGTATGCGGATGCCCCATTCCAGGTCGTTGGTGGTGCCGGATGCGGGCGACAGGGGGGTGGGGTCGGTGTAGTCGTAGTGGATGGTGTCGATGTCGACGGGCAGGTTGGTGGGTTGGTTCACGTGGAGGACTGCGGTGTAGATGCCTTGGGTGAAGGTGATGGTGCCCGAGTGGGTGAGGATGTTGTTGTTGGGTGCCAGGGTGATGGTGACGGTGTCGATGTGGTTGCCGATGGTTCCGTTGGCGGTGGAGAGGGAGGTCCATGTGGGGTGGGTGGCCTGCCAGGCGATGGGGTAGTGGGGCACGGGCATGACGAGGAGGGTGAGCATGTCGCCGGCGGGGTTGGCGTTGAAGGTTGTCTGGCTGAGCTGCAGGGAGTAGTCGGGTTCGATGCCGACGACGGCGGTCTGTCGGTTGAGGAAGGCGTAGCCGTCGGGGTTCATGGCGTTGAGGGCGTAGTAGCCGTCGAAGCTGCCGTTCCATCCCCAGTTGAAGTGCATGTAGTCGCGCGAGTCGTAGCCGTCGCAGACGAAGGCGTGTCCCATGCCGGTGGCGGTGTCGTAGGCGCTGTAGAGCACGGGGCGGTGGGCGTTGAGTTCGTCTTTGAGCTGGTTGAGCCAGACGCTGGGGAGGTTGCGTTGGATGCTGTGCAGGGTGGTCTGGTAGCGGAAGTAGTTCTTGAGGGCGTTTTCGGCGCAGGGGCGCTGTTGTCCGGCCGACTCTGTGAAGGCGCTGCTGCCGCCGGGGCCGTAGTCCATGTCGACGGCGACGCCGCAGTGGTACATGAGTGTGGCCACGGCGTCGAGCTCGCGTTGGGTGCTTTGGTTGGAGTAGAAGTTGGCCATGTGTGCCCAGTCGTAGCGGGTGTTGTCGAAGTCGGCGGCGAGCAGGCCGTAGAGCTGGTGGTAGTAGCCGTGGCTTCCCTGGCCGTGGGAGGGCCATTGCCAGTAGTTCATTATCTGGGCCATGGCGGTGGCTACGCATCCGGTGAGGGCGTGTCCGTGCTGGCTGCTGGTGTCGGCGGGGCAGTGGATGTTGTAGTAGGGTGTCTGGCTCCAGGTGGTGACGAGCAGGGGTGCCACGTCGGCGTTGCGGGGTTGCGCGGGGGTGGGGGAGAGGAGGGTGTGCCATTCGTGGCGTATGTCGTCGGTGGGGTCGATGCGGTGGTCGATGCAGTAGGCGATTTCGCTGTTGCGGGCTTGCATCCAGAAGTCGAAGGCGGGGTTGCTGTCGGGTTGGGTGAAGGGGGAGGTGGTGGAGTAGCCCACGACGGGGCGCACACAGTCATCCTTGGAAATCAGCACAAAGCCTTTACCTTCACACTCGAAGACATAGATATGGCTGAAGTCGGATTCTACCAAAGTCCATTGGCCGGCATCGGTGGCGCATTGCCGTTGCCACAGATTCTGAGCGGCTTGCAGTGCCACGGCAGGCTCCACAGGACGGGCAACAACGTGGCTTCCCCACAATAAACAAAGTGTCAGAAGAACAATACGAAATGATAATAAGGCATTATGCTTCATACGATTATATACTATTAGTAGTAATATAGACAAAATACTAATTATGTGCAAATATATATTTTTTTTGGATATAATGCAAATAATACGTACGAAATTGTAATATTAAGTTTTAGTAGCATCCTTGCTGTACCCGTTTGCGGCTGCACAAAGTCGCAGTTCAAGGGAAGATGGCGTGATTTCCATATTGAAAATCACGCCATCTTGTATTGTGGTGGGAATGTACTCTAATGTACCCACCATATGCTCCATTCAAGGTCTTTGTGGTGATGGAATCCTTTGTAGTGTCATAACATCCTGTGTTGATGGTGAATTTATATACTTCGATGAAGTCAGGAAAGGGGCTTCATAAGGAAGAGTAGAGGATTGGCATCCACAGGAAATGTGTGGAGTAATCAATTTTTGACGAGTCGGACAGAATTGCCAAAGCATAGGGTGTAGCTATTCATGTAGATGCTTCCTGGATTGAAGAGCATTCCCCATGCGCCGTCTGAACCATTGGTAGTGGACGACCAATAGTCGCCACCGGAGTCTACGCCGTTCACATTTCCCTCACAGTCGCGGTAGCCCTTTGCGGGCAGGAAAATGGAATTACCGTTGGGACCGACCACATTGTAGCTACTGCCTGACCATATCCACTGGCATAGCCCTTTTAGCTCTTCCCACTGCGCTTTTGACGGGAGTCGGTTACCAAAGGCAGTAACAGCTTCATTGTAGGTGTAGAAATCATACTCGGCATCGGATGTGTTTGTCTCGTTCTGCTTTTTCCATCTTGTGCCACTTGGCAATCCCAAATCAACGTACTCGTCGTTGTCATTGTTCGGTCCGTAACCTCCGCTGGAATTGCCATTGTTCGATTCGGTTTCTTTTGTGCAGCTAATCACTGCACTGATTGCGAGTGCCGCAAGGCACATCGTGCCAAATAAAAATAATCTTTTCATAATTGTGAAATTTTAATGATGGTTAGTAATGTGTTTATGTGTTTAAAACAATTTCTGACAAGTTGGGTAGTGACTCCACTGTTAGAATCCGCAAGCAGCATATAGTTTAAATGGTCTTGTTCATTGTGACATAGGTCAGTTAGGCGTATTTTGTCCCCTACTCATTAATATAGACGTAAAAAGTGGCGATTTTGTTGCGTTATGTTGATAACTTTTTTTGCGAGGGTATTCTTTTCTTGAGGGGACAGAGGATGTGCCGTGATTAGAACTTATGGATTGATAGAGAATCGGCAACATATGTTATTTTGTAATTCAAGCTACTATATAGTGAGAATTAGTTATTTATATTCTATGGATTTTATTTCCTCGTTGTTTCCATTCTGCTCATATTTTTTCACGATCTAAGGTACGGAGGAGGTTAAAATGAGAGTAGGGGAAGACATGGAGGAGGGCAGCGCGGGAGCCACATAACATTATTGTTGCCCATGGACAGGAGCGGTGCATCACGGCAACTGGCAACGTGGTTGGCAAAAGTTTTTTATCTTTGCATTTTGAACATCCATACTGAAATTCATAGCAACATCATGAAAAATACTGTTTTCTGCGCATTTACCCTTTTGGTGCTGCTCTCTGTGGCACCTGCCGCCATCGCCTGCACCAACTTCCTTTTCTCCAGAGGTTCCACCGTCGATGGCTCCACCATGATTACCTACGCTGCCGACTCACATACGCGTTATGGTCAGTTGCGCTACCATCCAGCCACAGACCACGCTGTCGGTGAGATGCTGAAGATTTACGATTACGGTAGCCGTAAGTATCTGCTGTCCATCCCCCAGCCGGCTCACACCTATAATGTGGTGGGGTTTATCAACGAGCATCAGCTTGCCATAGGGGAGACTACCTGGGGCGGCCGCTCTGAACTGGAGAACGGCAATGCTCACGGCATCGATTACGGCAATCTCATCTATGTTGCCCTCCAACGGGCACGCAACTGCCGCGAGGCCATCGTGATAATGGATCAACTGACGCGCACCTACGGATACTCCTCTGGCGGCGAGAGTTTTTCGCTGTGCGACCCTAAGGAGGTATGGATATATGAAATCATCGACAAGGGCGAAGAACAGGGTGCCGTGTGGGTGGCCCGCCGTGTCCCCGACGGCTATGTGTGCGGCCACGCCAACCAAGCGCGCATCACCACTTTTCCCCAGGAGGCGAAGAACGCCAAGAAGAGTTACCGCTACATCAGCAGCAAGAACCTCAAATACATCAATGACCCCGAGGTGGAGTGTGTTTATTCGGCCGATGTGGTATCTTTTGCGCGCAGTCGCGGATGGTTCAACGGAAAGGATGCCGACTTCAGCTTTGCCGACACATATAACCCGCTTACTTTTAGCGGTGTGCGTGCCTGCGACGCAAGGGTTTATGCCATGTTCCGTCGCGTGTGCGATTCGATGGTTGTCTATGAGGATTACGCTATGGGGTACAACAACAGCCATCGTCTGCCGCTTTGGATTCGCCCCGACCATAAAATTGACGTGCAAGAGGTGATGAACCTGATGCGTGACCATTTTGAGGGCACTCCGATGGATATGACGCAGGATGTGGGCGCAGGCCCCTTCCATTGCCCCTACCGTTGGCGTCCGATGAGCTGGCAGTACAACGGCAAACGTTATATCCACGAGCGTGCCACATCAACGCAGCAGACGGGCTTCTCCTTTGTGGCACAGTGCCGCAGCTGGCTGCCCGACAAGTTGGGCGGCATCCTCTGGTTTGGTGTGGACGACACCTACAGCACCTGTTACTGCCCTATGTATTGCGGTATGACAGAGATACCCGTCTGTTTTGAGGAAGGCAACGGCTCCATGACCCAATACTCCCCCACGGCCGCTTTCTGGCTCTTCAATCGTGTCAGCAATTTCTGTTATCTGCGATACGACGCCATGATACCTGATGTGCAGAAAGCCCAAAAAGAACTGGAACAGCTGTTTATTCAAGAGGTTGCAAAATGCGACCGGCATGCTGTGGGTATGGGCGAAAGCACAGAGGGAGCAGGCGACAGCCGCCTCGTCGGTGAGCTGAACAGATTTTCTAACAGACAGGCCGACAAAATGATGCGGCGTTGGCATGAACTTGACGATTTTCTGCTGGTCAAGTTTATCGACGGCAATATCAAATACGAAAAGGACGGAGAGTTTGAGACCACCGAGACAGGTGTCGTGCGTTTCCCCCAACAGCCGAAATATCCCGACTGGTACTACAAGCAGGTGGTTGAGGATCACGGCGAGGTGATTGCCGAACCATAGCGGTGGCTATGACTTTGTCTGTTTGCCTGCCAGAAGACCGCACGCAGCCATGATGTCCTCTCCTCGTGAGGCGCGGATGGTACAGATAATGTTGTGATTGTTCAGATAGTCGCGGAAATGCTCCATCGCCTCCCTGCCGCTGGCCGAGAGCTCCACCTCCGCTGACTCGTGGAAACGTATCAGGTTCACACGGCAGTGCAGCCCCCGCAGCAGACGCACCAGCTCGGCAGCATGCCCCAGGTCGTCGTTCACACCCTTGAACATCGTGTACTCGAACGATATGCGCCGCTGACCCGACCAGTCGTATTCCTTCAGCATCGCCACCACGCCAGCCACCGGATACCTCCGCTCCATCGGCATCAGCACCGCACGCTCGGCACCGTAGGCATTGTGCAAGCTCACCGCCACATGGCACTCGCTCTCCTCCACCAGCCGCCGCAGCATCGGCGTGACCCCCACCGACGACACCGTGAGCCGCCGCGGACTCCATCCCAGCCCCCACTCGGCAGTGAGCACCTGCGTGCTGCGCAGCACGTTGTCGTAGTTGTCCATCGGCTCGCCCATGCCCATGTATACAATATTGGTCAGTATGGAACTCTCCGGCACCGACAGCACCTGGTTCAGAATCTCCCCGGCCGAGAGATTGCCGTGGAAGCCCTGCCGCCCCGTCACGCAGAAGCGGCACCCCATCCTGCAGCCCCGCTGGCACGAGATGCACAGCGTGGCACGGTCGCCGTCGGGAATCATCACCGCCTCCACAAAGGGATGCCCCCCCTCGTGTCCGGCATCCGGAGCGCACGGCCCACCTTGTCTGGTCTTCAGAGCGTCCGTCCCACAGGGCTGCCCCGTCGGTGTGTCAATGCGGAAAAGGTATTTCTTGGTGCCGTC
>CACXCY010000113.1 GCA_902766265.1 uncultured Bacteroidota bacterium | reverse complement strand
TCCTGCATAAATATGGCACCTCGGCCAACAAGATGATTGACTATATGCTGGCGGGCAAACCCATTGTCAAGTCCGTTGATGAGCCTGACAGTGAGGTGGAGCGCGTAGGATGCGGCATACAAGTGGAGGCAGAGAACATCGCACAGGTGCGTGATGCCATACAGAAGATTGCCGACATGACCAAAGAAGAACGTGATGAGATGGGCGCCAAGGGACGCAAGTATGCCATCGAGAATCTCGAATACCACACCCTCTCAGAGAAGTTCATAGATTACGTAATGCACACAAAAGAATAGCTACATGCACCTCCTCTCCTTCCTCGGAATGATATTCATGGAGCAGAACGTACGTATGGTGATGACCGATAGCGGCGGCGTGCAGAAGGAGGCCTTCTTCTTTGAGTACTCCTGCATCATTATGCGTCCCGAAATAGAATGGGTAGAGATAGTGCAGCACCAAGCCGGTATTATCGCCGACGCCGACTATCAGCGTATCGTCGAAGCCTACACCCAGATGGCACACCGCCACGTATTGTTCCCACCACTCTTCGGCGACGGACATGCCGCAAAGAAAATCATACAGAATATTCTATCATGACAATTCTTACAGATATCCTGCGCCGTATTGCTTACGCCACTGACGCCTCCATCTATCGTGAGCTGCCATTGGGTGTTTCCTATCCCGAGAATGAGGACGACATCATCGAGCTTATCGACGAGGCACGACGTCGCCACACGCACCTCATACCACGTGCAGGCGGCACCAGCATCGCTGGACAAGTAGTTGGCAACGGCATCGTCGTAGATATCAGCCGACACCTAAACCATATCATAGAGCTTAACGCTCAGGAGCGCTGGGTATGGGTAGAGCCCGGAGTTGTACGCGACGAACTCAACAAAGCCCTTGAACCTCACGGTCTCTTCTTTAGCCCCGAGACATCCACCTCAAACCGCTGTTGCATCGGCGGCATGGTTGGCAACAACTCCTGTGGCACCCACTCGCTCGTCTACGGTAGCACACGCCACCATGTACTCGCCCTCAAAGGTATATTAAGCGACGGGACATCGTTTGACACATCTCACCCCGACCCCGACAACACTCTTCTCGACAAGATAATCACCCAACTAAAAGGCTGGGCCGACGACCCACAGGTCCGTAAGCTCATAGCCGACAACTTCCCCGACCCAACTCTGCGACGCCGCAGCTGCGGATATGCCATAGATGAAGCCATCGACGGAGACATCAACCTCTGCAAGCTCCTCTGCGGCAGCGAAGGCACTCTTGCTTTCATTACAGCCATCCAACTCTCGCTCGACCCACTGCCCCCAAAGCAGAAGATGGTACTCTGTGCCCACTGCCACTCGCTACCCGACAGCTACCACGCCAACCTCATAGCACTCAAGCATAACCCCGTGGCCGTCGAACTCATGGACGGCAAGATACTTGAGCTCTGCCGCAACAACCACTCGCAGCAAGCCAACCAGTTCTTTATCAAGGGTGAGCCCGAAGCGCTACTTATCGCTGAGTTCAACGGTACCGGCATGGAACAGCAGGCCGATGCATTGGAGAAAGATCTTCTCAACAGCGGCCTTGCCTACCACTGCAGCCGTGTATACAACAACGACATCAACCGCGTGTGGGCTCTGCGCAAGGCCGGTCTAGGTGTGCTTACCGGAGTCAAAGGCGACAGAAAACCAATCGGTGTTATCGAGGACACCGTCGTCTCACCGGAGCGATTACCCGAATACCTCGACGAGTTCGAGCAGATGATGCAACGCCACGGGCTCTCTTGTGTCTACTACGGACATATCAGCACTGGCGAACTGCATCTGCGCCCTATCCTCGACGTCAAGCAGCCTCGTGACCGCCAGCTCTTCCGCAAGGTGGCAGAGGAGACATCTTTGCTAGTGCGCAAATACCGCGGCAGCCTCAGCGGCGAACACGGCGACGGCCGTCTCCGCGGCGAGTTCATCCCCATTGTCTATGGCCAGGAAGTCTACGATCTCATGCGGCAAGTGAAGCGATGCTGGGATCCCGACGGAGTGTTCAACATGCACAAGATTGTCGATACACCGCCCATGGACGAGAGCCTGCGCTACGACGTCAACCAGCAGTACGTCTGCACCGACAACGAACTCATGTGCTCCATCGAGCAATGTAACGGTGCCGGTGACTGTCG
>CACXCY010000112.1 GCA_902766265.1 uncultured Bacteroidota bacterium | reverse complement strand
GACATGCAGTTTGAACAGGAGAGCCGCATGGAGGATATGGACGATGTGAACCGGCTGTATGTTGCGCTGACCCGCCCCAAAGACCAGCTGCTGGTGTTCGCCGTATACAACCCTCCGAAAGGGAAGAAGAACGAGGTGCCCAAAGACTTCGGAGGGCGTCTTTATCAATATGCACTTGAGAAAGAGATGTCGTCACGGGTTCTTTCTGTGCAGGAAACTGCTGCAGAAGGGGACAGCGATGCATCGATAACGCTGTTCTCGTCGGGAAACTCGGAGACCAATCCATCGTCCGATACTCCCAAGGACGACGATACCACTGTCTCGCTGGATAATCTCTCCTATCCCTCTTGGACTCATAGGATAAGTATCGCCAGTGCCCAGGAAGGGCTGTTCAACCAGCTGCAGTCCGACAGCATCCGTAGGGGACTGATGATGCATGAGATATTCTCCCATATCCTGTATGCTGGCGATGAGGATGCTGCAGTTGCCGACTATGCCCGAAAGAACGATGTGTCGGAGGAGGAACAGCGCTGTCTCCTCGCACAGATAAGGAATGTGGTGTATGGCGACGAAACAAAGGCGTTCTTTGGCACAGAATACGATGTCAAGACGGAAACGCCTATCGTGTTCCATGGCAGCGTGTATCGTCCCGACAGGATTGTCATTGGCTCGGATGCCACATGGATTGTGGACTTCAAAACAGGCATGCCTTCACCCCGGTATGAGGAGCAATACCACACCCAAGTGACCAACTACTGCCAGGCATTGTCAGCCATGGGATACCCCCACGTGAGGGGCTATCTGCTGTACCTCTGCGACGGACAGTGCGTCCTCGCTGAAGTTTTTTAGAAGCTGTTTGAATTTGATTGATGGAATTTGTTATGCATATAAACTAACAGATTTTTATTTTCTCCGAGGGCGCGAAGTTTCGCAAAGTGAGTGCAGAGAATGCGTGCATTCTTTGCCGAGCCAAAGAAACGTTGGTGGAACCAATGGGGTTCCATTGTAACTGAGGAGAGAAGGAAAAAATGTCGTTTAGATGCTTTAAGAAAGCCATTGAATTAATTTTAAACAGCTTCTCAGTGTTTATTTTTTATAGCTGACGGCGACACCCTCGCATCCGGGGATGCGTTCATGACGTTCCATGCAGATTTGTTTGGAGTTGTTGAGGGTGCTGCACGATTTGTCATCTTCAGTGTAGGACTCCTCTTCATGCACCACCTCGCCTGTAGAGACGCAGCAGTAGCATGATTTCAAGTCGCAGGAATTCAAAGTGGCAATGGCTGCCAACATCAGAAGGGTGATTGTGATTTTTTTCATATTGGGTGTAATTTTTTTACGTTTTTTTTATAGTAATTCAATTTCATCGATGAACAACCAGGCCTGTTCTCCGGGGCTGGTGTGCCAGCTGGGCAGGAGGCCGTAGTTCTTGACCATGATGCGGTAGTAGCGGGCACTCGCGTGTCCGGTGATGGTGAATGTGGACTGACGGACATCGGTGCGACAGTTCCATCCAGGTTCGTGCATGGCGTTGTACGCAATCATTTCCAGCTTCCCAAATCTGCGCCACACGACGCTGTCGTTCGACGACTCGATGCTAATCTCTCTGGGGAAGAATATCCAGGAATGGCAGTCGCTCAGACAGTCCACATTGATTTGGGTGATAGTGCATTCGTGGAGCATGTCTATCACCATCTCGGCATCGGTGAGCCATCCCTGCCACCCGCCGATGCGGTAGTTGGTCGACCCTTTCATGCGGTCCACAAGACCATCTTCGCCGCTGTCTCGGTATTGGTTGTCGGGGTGGGTGATGTATCGCAGCTTCTTGTCAGCGACGAATCGGCTGAGGGAGTGCCCGACAATCGGACTGTAACCGCACGAGGGACTGTACGCAATGGCGCGGATATGGGTGTTTTCGCGTATGGTCAGGGGTGCGGTATAGCGAATCGAATTGGTGTCGGGATTGGTGCCGTCGAGGGTGTAGTATATGACAGCCGCAGGTGATGCGTAAGGGTGCATCTTGATCTCCACGGTAGTGCTGTCGCTGAAGCGTTTCTCCCAACGGGTGAAGTAGGGGGCTGCCAGTGCGGCGGGCTTGGCAGCGATTGCCTTGGCGGATGCCGTCCCAAACTCTTTGTGAGCCCGTGTACTCATGGTGAAAGCAAGGGTACATCCATTACGCAAGTCGCTGGCATGTATAATGTTGTCCTGTATATCAACGCCGTTGACGGAGGCACTTTTGACGTATGGACTGAAATGCCCTTGTCCTTCGCAGGTGATAGCGATTTGGGTGCCATTCTCCAGATGAATGGTGGCCTCTTCAAAGAGTGGACTGCCAATGACATACTGGTCGCTGCCTGGGCACACGGGATAGAAGCCCAAGGCACTCATGACGTACCATGCACTCATCTGTCCGCAGTCTTCGTTGCCGATAAGCCCGTCAGGATGTGAGGTGTAGAAGTCTTCGCATATCTGACGTACCAGTTTTGCAGTCTTGTAGGGCTTCCCTATCAGTGTGTAGAGGTAGGCGGCATGGTGCGATGGCTCGTTGCCGTGGGCATATTGCCCGATGAGACCGGCGATGTCGACTTGCGCTCTACCTTCCAGTCGGGCATGGGTGTTGAACAGCGAGTCAAGGAAGGTCTCCATCCGTGCCTTGCCACCTATCATGGCGCAGTAGCCGGCGACATCGTGCGGCACATAGGTGCTGTATTGCCAGCTGTTGGCTTCGGTATAGTCGTTGTTGACCTCGGCAGGAGAGAAAGGGGTGACAAAGGCCCCGTTGCGACGGGCGTGCATAAAGCCATTGCCATCGAGCAGATGCCGCCACGACTGGCTGCGTCGCAGATAGGTCTTGTAGATGGATTGTATGCTGGCAGGGGCAGTACCCTCCGTAGCTGCTGTGCTGGCTTGCAGACCTTCCGCTGCCAGTTTCTGGGCATATTGGGCAATGCACCAGTCGTCGTAGGCGTATTCCAATGTCTTGCTGACCGATTCGTTGTCTTGCTCACTGTTCATGTATCCTTGCTGGGCGTAGGCGCGATGTGCCTCGGTGCGGTTGGAGGTGGCTACCATGGCATCGAGCAGCTCCCGCTTGAAACTGTCTGGGAAACTGTCGAGAATACCTGCGTTATAGGCATCAAGGATGACAGGACAGGCGTGGTACCCTATCATGCAGTGGGTCTCTTGTCCGGCGAGCTCCCACATGGGCAGCTCGCCACGTTGCTCGTAGTGTTTGGCAAAAGTGTAGATGAAGTCGGCTGTGCGCTGGCGGTCAATCAGTGTCAACAGCGGATGCAGCGTGCGGTAAGTGTCCCATAGCGAGAACACAGTGTATATGCGTCGACCGTCCTCCACTACATGGATGCTGTCGTCGCCACCCCGATAGCGCCCGTCGGCATCGCTGAACAGATAAGGTGATGTGAAGCAGTGGTACAGAGCTGTGTAGAAGACCGAGAGGTCGTTGGGGTCGCTGCCCTTCACCTCAATTTTCCGCAGCTCTTTCTCCCATGTGGTTTTGGCCTCCTTGTGCACCTGCATGAAGCTTCTGTTGCCGTCGGTAGCCAGGTTGGCCAGTGCCCCCTGCTCGTCCACAGCCGAGATGGCCACGTGCAGCTCCACCTCTTTCGCATTGTAGGGCAGGTATACAATGGCTTTTGCATCACTTCTGAGGTTGTTGTCGCGGATATACTCGATATGGTCGATGGGCACATTGGCACGAAGGGCGAAATAGGTACGTTGGTTCGGGCTCCACGATGCCGATCGGCGGAAGCCGGTGATAACCCTGTGGGTGCTGTCGTATGTCAGGGAGCATGCCAGCGTCTTGTCGCGATGGGTAAGGTCGATGACGAACCCTTTCACGCTGTTTCTCGGGAACGAGTATCTGTGCACAGCCGTCCTTTCCGATGCGGTGAGTTCTGCCAGAATCTGCCCCTTGTCGAGAATCACGCTGTAGTACCCTGCCGAGGCGCGCTCGTTGCGGTGCGAGAAGTGCGAAGGTCCCGTCTGGTCGTCCACAAACGGCATCACAAGGATGTCGCAGTAGTCCTCACATCCCGTGCCGCTGAGATGTGTGTGGCTGAATCCGTAGATGGTGTCGTCGCTGTAGTGGTATCCGCTACAGCCGTCCCATCCGCTCAGACGTGTGTCGGGACTCGGCTGTATCATGCCGAAAGGCACGATGGCGCCAGGAAAGGTGTGCCCATGCCCGTCGGTGCCTATGAAGGGGTCGACGTATGAGGTCACCCCCCGGTGACAAGCCGTCAGCAGCGTCAGCAGGGAGAGTAATATTATATAGTATCTTTTAATCATGGGAATCCGTCTTTGTTTTGATTAGCGCCGCGGCACCCAGTATAGCCACCTCGTTGCTGGCCAGTTGTGACACGCGGATGTCGCAGCTGCCCTCGTAGATGTTGAGCAGGTGACGCCGGAACGACTCACGCAACGGCTTGAGTAGTGGCTCGCCCACGCGGGTCGGCCCACCCATCAGGAAGATGGCTTCGGGAGCCGAGAAGGTCACCGCATTGGCCATCGCGATGCCCAGCAGATACCCCGTCCGTTCGTATGTTTTGAGTGCTATAGGGTCACCAGCGTTGGCTGCGTCGCCAATCATCTTGCTGGTAATCTCCTTCTCGTCCACCGAGGCGAGACTCCCTTTGTAGTCGGGCGTTGCTGCACGTAGCTCGCAGAATGTCTGTATGATACCGCGTGCCGAAGTGTATGTCTCCAAACATCCACGACGTCCGCAGCTGCATGGGCGTCCCTCGGGAATGAGAATATTGTGCCCCAGTTCTCCGGCACCTCCGGTGCTGCCATGCACCAGCCGTCCATCCACAACGATGCCGCTACCCACGCCTGTCCCCAGCGTGAACATGATGAAGTGCCGCATCCCCTTCGCGCCGCCATACACCAGCTCGCCGTATGCCGCTGCGTTGGCGTCGTTGCTCAGCACCACAGGAACGTCCATATACTGGTGAATCTCTTTCTGAAAGTCGAGCACCCCCTTGATAGTGAGGTTCGGAGCGTTGTCCACACATCCTGTGTAGAAGTTGCCGTTGGGCGCCCCAATGCCGATACCCTCGATGTGCTCCACATGGTTATCCTCCATCAGCGAGCGTATGGCAGACATCATGTCCTCGATGTAGGGATGCAGTTGCGTGTATTGGTTGGTGGCGATGTTGCGACGGGCGATAATAGTGCCGTCGTCGCGCACAAGACCCATGTCCGTGTTGGTGCCCCCGATGTCGATGCCTATGGCGTAGGAACTCATGGTATTTATATATTATAGAATGTATGCTATAACTCTTAGAGAGTGCAAAAATACAAATAAAACACGAAAGTGAGCCAGTAAAGAAAAAATATTTTTGTACATATTCCATATCAGAGTGTATTGTAGTTTGTTTCTAAGATATTGATTCGTAGTGTTATCATGCCATGCTTGCGCTTGGTGTGATGAAACGTTGTCGGACCACCAATGAAAATATTTGTAACTTTGCAACTCGAAAATGCCGATTATGGAAGACAAACCGTTGGAGAAAATATTCTCGTTGGAGGAGATCGACCACGCCCGATTCTGGGGGCTCAATTACAAACTGCTCGATTTCGTCCGCATACTCTTTCCCAAATTGAAATTGGTGGCACGTGGCGAGATGCTTAAAGCCATAGGCAGTGCCGAAGATATTGAGTTCTTCGAGGGCAAGTTGAACGCCATGATGACCTATTATGAGAAGTTTGGTCGCATCAACGAGAACGCTGTCATGCAGATAATGGAGAACGGAGGCACCACGCCCGAAGCCGAGACCAACGAGGAAATTCTTGTCCACGGACGCAACGGCTTGCTCGTCAAGGCACGTACACCCAATCAGAAGATTCTTGTCGAGGCGGTGAAGAAGAACGATATGGTCTTCGCCATAGGCCCCGCAGGCACAGGTAAGACATATACGGCTGTAGCACTGGCTGTCAGGGCGTTGAAGAACAAAGAGGTGCGACGCATCATACTGACCCGTCCCGCTGTCGAAGCCGGTGAAAATCTGGGCTTCCTGCCTGGCGATTTGCGCGACAAGCTCGACCCCTATCTGCAGCCCCTCTACGACGCTCTGCGTGACATGATTCCGCAACAGAAACTCCTCGGCTATTGGGAGGACAGCACCATCGAGATTGCCCCCTTGGCTTTCATGCGCGGGCGCACCCTCGACAATGCCTTTGTCATTCTTGACGAGGCACAGAACGCCACAACGGCGCAGCTGAAGATGTTCCTGACCCGTATGGGGCGCAATGCTAAGTTCGTCATTACGGGCGACATCACGCAAATCGACCTGCCTCGTCATCAGAGCTCCGGACTGGTGCAAGCCACGAAGATACTGAAGGATGTGGAAGGCATTTCCATCGTGGAACTCGACAACAGTGATGTGATTCGTCATCGCTTGGTGACAAGAATCATCCGTGCATACGAAAGAAATATGGAGGCATCAGATGAAGCGCAATCCCAACTGCAAGATTAACCTTGGGCTGCACGTCGTCGAGCGGCGTCCCGATGGGTACCACAACCTGGAGACCCTCTTTGTGCCTGTGCCTCTGTGTGATGAGCTGACCATCGAGAAAGCCGACACCTTTTCGTTCCAGCAGGAGGGTTTGGCGCTCGACAACGCTCCCGAAGACAATCTCTGTGTCCGCGCCTACCGTATGCTACGTGCTGATTATTCGCAGGTAGGGGATGTGACTATGCGTCTCAGGAAGCAGATACCCTTCGGGGCAGGGCTCGGAGGGGGCTCGTCGGATGCCGCCTGCGTGTTAAAGATGCTCGCTGACGAGTTTTCGCTGCCGTGTTCGACAGAGGATTTGGAGCGTTATGCCGCCCGTCTGGGAGCCGACTGCGCATTCTTTATCAAAGGCATACCTGCCTATGCTACAGGCATCGGCGATGTGTTGGAACCGATAGATCTGGATATCTCCGGAGAACGTCTGGTACTCCTCAAACCCAACGACAAAGTCACCACAAAAGAGGCCTACGGCGGTATCGTCCCCAAGAAGAGCGGCGTCGACCTTCGCGACGCAGTGCGGCGTCCCGTCAGTGAGTGGCGTGACCTCATAGTGAACGACTTCGAAGCGTCTGTGTTCCCATTACACCCCCGTATTGCATGGCTTAAGGGCTGGCTCTACCGACAGGGAGCGCACTACGCCTCCATGACAGGTAGCGGCGCAGCCGTGTTCGCCCTCTTTGACAAAAGTACCCGGATAGATTTCTCCGAGATTCCCCCGCAGGAGATACTCATGAAGTGAATCCTCCAACCTCCAGGGGTAGTTCAGTAGAGGTGACTTCCACCTTCGAAATTGTCTTTTGGAACTATCTCAAGAGTGGTTATACTTGCCGTTTCTTGCATTTTGGGGTCTCTGGAGCCCAGTCAGACGCATTGATGCAAACCTTTTGTATTCAATACGCTAATGTCCGCCCTTTTAATATGTATTAAAATATATTAAAAATATTATTGTCCAACAAAAATAAATTCGTACCTTTGCAAAACTATTACTGCGTCATTACAAAAGCGCCTTTTTTCTTTTGTGACCGACGGTAGCGTAGCTGTGCCGCCAGATGATTAAGCAGTCCAGCAATCGCGAACAAGAAAACAAATCCATCATGAAAATCTTAGTCACAGGCGTAGCCGGGTTCATTGGCTACTATACTGCCAAACGGTTGTTGCAAGACGGACATGAAGTTGTTGGTCTGGATAATATCAACGACTACTATGCCGTCGACTTGAAGTATTGGCGGTTGGAGGAATTGGGTATCGCCCGTGCAGCCATAACGGAAGGGAAGTGTCTGACGAGCACCAAATATCCCTCTTTTGGATTTGTCAAAGGCAGTATTGCCGACCGGGAGTTGGTGGAGAAGATG
>CACXCY010000111.1 GCA_902766265.1 uncultured Bacteroidota bacterium | reverse complement strand
GCCAAAGGCGTGAGCCCGACAATCATTTTGGGTGGCCGCACGGCAGACCTTGTTCCCGTGCGCACGCCATTTGAGTCATACGGAGACCTTTGCATAGCCACTGACGACGGCAGTTTAGGCGAAAAGGGTATGGTGACGCAGCACAGCAAGTTCGGTTTGAAATACGACAGAATATATACCTGTGGCCCCACCCCGATGATGAAGGCCGTAGCTCGTCACGCGCTGGCAAACGGCATAGAATGTGAGGTTTCGCTTGAAAATATGATGGCTTGTGGAGTAGGTGCCTGTCTTTGCTGTGTTTGCGACACCGACGAAGGTCACCAGTGCGTCTGCAAGGAAGGTCCCGTGTTCAACGCGAGACAACTGGTCAAATGGATGGAGAGTTAAAGAATCACAAAAACATAAGAACAATATGTTAGAGGTCAAGATACATGATTTGAAGTTGAAGAATCCGGTGATGACTGCATCGGGTACGTTTGGTTATGGTGAAGAGTTTGCCGATTTTGTCGACCTGAATCGTCTGGGCGGCATTGTGGTGAAAGGCACCACCGGAGAGTGTAGGCAGGGCAATCCATACCCGCGTATGGCAGAGACACCATCGGGGATGCTCAATGCCGTAGGTTTGCAAAATGTGGGTGTGGATGCTTTTTGTGAGCACGTCTATGATAGAATCAAGGATATAGATACCAATATTATTGTCAATGTGTCCGGTTCCTCCATTGAGGAATACTGCGAAGTGGCAGAGAAGATTAACGCATTGGAGCATATTCCTGCGATTGAGCTGAATATCAGCTGTCCAAATGTAAAGAAAGGGGGCATGGGCTTCGGCACCAACCCCGATATGGCGGCTCAGGTGGTGGGAGCGGTGCGCAAGGTATATCGTAAGACAATGATTGTAAAGCTGACTCCCAATGTGACCAGCATCGTGGACATTGCCAAAGCGGTGCAGGATGCAGGAGCCGACAGTGTTTCGCTCATCAATACTATGTTGGGAATGGCTATAGATGTGGAGCATCGTCGTCCGTATCTCAGCACAGTCACGGGAGGTTTGAGTGGCCCATGCGTAAAGCCCGTGGCGGTGCGGATGGTGTGGCAAGTGGCTCATGCTGTGAAAATCCCCGTTGTAGGTTTGGGAGGTATCAGTACCGCCAGCGATGCTCTTGAGTTTTTGATGGCTGGAGCTCATGCCATAGAAGTGGGGACGGCTAATTTTGTTGACCCTGCGGTAACGATGAAAATCATAGCTGGGTTGGAGGACTACTGCAATCGTCATGGAATTAGAGATATAAATGAAATCATAGGAATCATCTAACTGGGAAGTGTGCCAGATGATACTAATTGCAGACAGCGGTTCCACCAAAACGACTTGGGCAGTATTGAATGGTGATAGCAAGATGATTACCACCATTGGACTTAATCCCCGTGTTACTGTCCAAGAGCAGTTTGTGGCAGTTCTATGCAGTGTGCGGCAGCAGTTGTCGGGAGTCATGCCGGAGGCCGTTCATTTCTTTGGTGCCGGATGCGGTACCGGAGAAGCCCAACGGCAGGTAGGAGAGTATATCCATCAAGTCTTCCCTCAGGCCAATGTGACTGTTGAGAGCGACCTTATGGGAGCTTGTATTGCTTTGTGTGGCCAAAAGGGTGGCTATGTAGGCATATTGGGCACCGGTAGCAATGCCTGCCAATACGATGGCAGGAACATTGTGAAGAGGATGGTTTCGTTAGGTTATGTTCTAGGTGATGAAGGTTCGGGCAATCATTTGGGACGAATGCTATTAAAAAGATATTTCAATGGTTCGCTGCCTCAGATATTGTCAGATGAATTGCAAACCACATACGTGCTAACTGTGGAAGATGTATTGCGGCAGCTGTATCAAGAACAGGGAGGCAATCGCTATCTGGCATCTTTTGTGCCCTTTATCCGCGATCATCGTGACCATCTGTATATCCATCAACTGTTGTTGGACTCTTTCAATTCATACTTTGAAGAGCAGGTGGTGCCATTGGGGGGGGGCATACTGCATCTGGTCGGTTCGGTGGCTGCTGTGTTCCGCGAGGAACTGGATGAAGCGGCTCAGCCATACGGAATCACGATAGGAACAGTTATGAAAGAGCCGATAGAGGGATTGATAAAAAATCTTAATTAGATAATTTTTCACAACAAAAGTTCGTTTTCATACGTCTTAAAAAAGCAGTGCCCCTCAAAAGGCGCCAGACAGAAAATAAAAACATAATGGATTTAAGCAAGATTTTAGTCATTTCAGGCAAGCCGGGTCTGTACGAACTTGTGTCACAAACCAAAGGCGGAGCCATTGTTGAGTCGCTCATCGATCACAAACGTTGCCCGGTGTTCCAGCATGACCGCATTAGTTCGCTGAACGAAATCAGTATGTTTACTCTTGATGATGACAAACCGTTGAGAGAGATACTGCAGAATATTTTCCGGAAAGAGGACGGCAAAGCCATTGCATTGGATGTTAAGAAAGCTTCGAGCAAAGAACTCTTTGCATATCTGGACGAGGTGTTGCCGAACAACGATTCCGATAGGATTCATGCCAGTGATATAAAGAAACTTATTACTTGGTACAATCTGCTGCATAGCGTAGGCAAAGTAGATTTAGAAGTTCCGGAAAGCGAGGAAACAGGCGAGGAGAAAGAATAAGTCCTCGGCAGATATGAGCATAAGTTTGTAATTTTGTAGGGGCAAAATTACAGGTTATGCGTTCATGCTACGTTGTTCGAGTAGCCAAAAGGTAATTTCATCATGGTTGCAAGGTTTTTGCCAAAAGAACGTTGCAACACTTTTGTTATGGAAAGGCATTGTGTGAGGAAAAGTAAAGAAATAATATGAAGAGAAAGACCATCCCCATCATTGTTGCAGTGGTGCTTCTGCTTATCGGGAGCTCTGTAGCCGTGTGGTTTTGGGCGCGTCCATCGCTCCAAAAGGTGTCGCTACCGTTCAAAAACCACGGAGGGGTCGTAGAAGAAGATGAGGAGGATGAGGATTATTTCAGTAAATTTTCGTTGGAAGAGGGTAGCTACTATCGGCTGGTGTACAACAATGATACGTGCTTTGTGCGTATTGAGTCGCTTGCAGGCAGTCATATCACTGGCACTTTTTTTCCGTTGGAGGAGGGTAGCGACTGTGTCTCGCCCCATACTTTCACACTTAACACTCGGTGGTTTAGTTGTATATTGACCATTGATGGCGAACAGAAATTGTCTTTTGTTCTCAGCGGTCGCGAGCTGGAGAATAATATGGACGGCCGTCACCATCAAGTGACAGAGAAAAACGGGCAAGAATTCCTGTTCGCTGTAACACCCTACAGCCCCCCAGTCTTTACTGCCGTCACAGATCGTCGGTTCTCCGAGGAGGTGTTCCGTGTGGAAACAGTGAGGGATGTGGAATACGGAGAAAATAGAGGTTATTGGACAAGTTTGTTGGTTGGCGAAGACGAGAGTTATGGCAAGATAGTTAGAGAAGGGCTGAAGAAGAGTATCAAACGCAGACAGTTGCCGTTGACACTCGACCTTTATGTGCCTCTGGGTGAAAATCATGATCCCAAGGATACCTTGCGGGTGAAGGATTATGGCCGTCCAGTGGTGATTTTCGTGCATGGTGGTGCTATGTATGTGGGCGATAAAGCCGAACCGCATATAGCAGGTTGGTGTCGCCATTTTGCTTCACTGGGGTATGTGGCCGTATCAGTGAACTATCGTATGGGTTTTCTCCCCATGAGGAAAGAGATACAGCGTACCGGTTTGGAGGCCATGGAAGATGTGCAGGAGGCCTGCCGCTATATAAAACGCCACGCCGCAGAGTATGATGTCGATACCAATCTTTTCTTCGTGGCAGGCACCAGTGCCGGAAGCATCTTGGCATTGCAGGCGGCTTTCCAGCCGCAGAGCGATGTGCGTTTTGTGGCCGCAGCCAATATGTGGGGCGCTGTTACCGACCTTAGTTGTCTGGAAAACAGCCGTACTGACATCGTATCCTTTCATGGTGACGCCGACCCGCTGGTGCCTTATGAACAGGGCTATCCTTTCAGCGACATAAACGGTAAAGTGGGAAAGACACTCTTTGGAAAGATGTATGGGTCGTTAGCCATACATCAATATGCCCGGAAAATAGGGCGACGCAGCAAACTCTATTCTTTTCCAGGGGCAGGCCATGCGTTGCATCTCAACCCCGACCGCAGCATCAACCAAGCCAACTATCGTTTTATTCAGGACAGCATAGCGGCGTTTTTCTACGATGAGCTTGTGCCTCTGCCAGTAAAGGTAGAGCAGAGCCGTGAGGATGCCCGCCATTTCTTTGTCGACAATCCGACTGTGCGACAAGTGATGTGGCAGGCCAAAGGGGCCTTTGTCCTGCGACAAACCGATACGGATGTATGGCTGGTATGGCCTGAAACCACTGTGCAGCGTATTGTAGAGGCCTCGGGGCATTATGCCAATGGCATCGGGTTTACCACAAGGGTTGAACTATAAAACAAAAGACAACACATACCATGACTCAAGAACAACTACGACAAGAGCTGGTTCGCCTGCAACAGCTTCTGGATAACTATGAAGAATTGGATTGCGACATTGAGAATCCTGAATATGTGGCGCGGGGAAATGGTTTCTGCGACGCCAAGTACAGCGAGGATTTTCTTGAAGGGCAGATGTCTCAGATACGTTGCCAGATAGCCGATATAGAAAAACAACTAAAGATGGCCAGAGATTAAAATAATTGGTGTAATTTTGCACGGTGAAGTTACGATAAAGGCCAATATAAAACAAGCGAGGAATCAATAGAATAAACGCCCATATCCCTATGAGAAAGACAGTGATTATCATAGCCGTCATTTTATCGGCAGTCATTTTTTCATGTGGCAAAGAAGACCGCGTTGTCCATAATAATGGAGGCAACGTCAATGTTGGTGAAGAAGGCACTTTGGGCGAGGGTATTTATAAGCCAAGTCACCGTATTATCGCTGTTGTTCAGGGAACGGATACTTTGCAAAACTGGACTTGGGGCACTTCCAAATTGGCATCTGTCAGCGATGTGCAGAACGACGAGACCCGTGAGTTCGACTATACAGGAGACATGCTGGGTAACGTGACCGTCACCTCCGGCGAAGAGGTTCAGACCATACAATACACATACGGTGGCAGCTTGGTAACAATGATGGAGGTCGTCAATGGTTCACAAGTGGATGTCACGATGAATATCCGTCATGACGCAGACGACAAGATCTCCACCATCGGTCTTGTCATTAGTGATGACTACGCTATACAGATGGCGTTGGGTCGAGTTAACTTCAAGAGCATTTTAGGACGTCTGATTGGGCGTAACGCTTTTGAGGGAATTGCCGAGATGCTGGCGTTGTCAGTGAGCGACCGTGATGCCAAGATGACGGTGGAGAACAAGTATTTTTCAATTGCTTACGAGTGGGATGGAGCTAATATCGTTCGCGAAACGCTAACGGGCAACCTTACAGCCACGGCTGCATTGACCGATGTTGCTGACGCATTTAACTTCAGTAGCATATCCTCGTTTCTCTCCTATTTTGGCAACAACGAGCATCCGTTGGAGAGTACCATTGAGCGTGTGACGACCTATACCTACGATGCCAAACGCAATCCGCTGTGGTATTATTGGGGAGACGGCATTGGTGCCCAAAACCTGTCGAGAAACAATATACTGACGGCAACTACTACCGGCTCGGTGGAGTCTACCATCACGGTGACTTTGCCCGACAATGTCCCCGTGTTGGGTGGTACTACGCGTGAGTTCAACCGTTCTACCGACCTCAGCGGCGAGGAGTCGCATACCTATATTTATAACGCTTACGACTTGCCGGCCAGCGTGACGACCGACGGCACTACCAGAACTTACGTATATTCCGACTAAATAACCATAAGGGACAGCTGTGCGATGCTGTCTTTATAAAACACCATAACGATGTATACCGAACACGACAAACAGTTTAAACGTTACACAATCACCTCTGCACTACCTTATGCCAACGGCCCTGTCCATATTGGCCATTTGGCTGGTGTTTATGTGCCTGCCGATATTTATGCCCGTTATCTTCGTGCCAATGGCCAGAAGGTGCTCTTTATTGGCGGCAGTGACGAACATGGTGTGCCTATCACCATCAAAGCCCGTCGTGAGGGCTGCTCTCCTCAGGATATTGTGGACCGTTACCATAGCATTATTCGTGACTCTTTTAGGGAGTTGGGAATCTCGTTCGACATTTATTCCCGCACCTCCTCACCGGAGCACCACAAAACGGCGGCAGAGTATTTCAAGAAACTATATGATGCCGGTAAGTTTGTGGAGATGACCTCCCAACAGTACTACGACGAGGAGGCCCACCAGTTTCTGGCTGACCGCTATATTACTGGTACCTGCCCTCATTGTGGCAACGAGCGTGCCTATGGCGACCAATGTGAGGCGTGCGGCACTTCGCTCAACGCTACCGACCTAATCAATCCCAAGTCGGTGCTGAGCGGCAACCCGCCCGTAATGAAAGAGACGAAACATTGGTATCTGCCTCTCGACAAGGATGAGCCCTGGCTGCGCGAGTGGATTTTGGAGAATCACAAGGATGATTGGAAGACCAATGTGTACGGCCAGTGCAAGTCGTGGATAGATGCAGGGCTGCAACCTCGTGCAGTGACTCGTGACTTGGACTGGGGCGTGAAGGTGCCCGTCGAGGGTGCTGATGGCAAGGTGCTGTATGTCTGGTTTGATGCGCCTATCGGGTATATATCTTTTACCAAGCAGTACACACCCGATTGGGAGCAATGGTGGAAAGACAAAGATACCAAGCTCGTGCATTTTATTGGCAAGGACAACATTGTGTTCCACTGCATTATTTTCCCCGCCATGCTCCATGCCGATGGCAGCTACATCCTGCCCGACAATGTACCGGCCAACGAGTTCCTGAACCTTGAAGGCGACAAGATTTCCACTTCCCGCAACTGGGCGGTGTGGCTCCACGAATATCTGCAGGACTTTCCGGGCAAGCAGGATGTGCTGCGCTACACGCTGTGCAGCAATGCTCCCGAGACCAAGGACAACGACTTTACATGGAAGGATTTTCAGCTGAAGAACAACAGCGAACTGGTGGCCATCCTGGGCAACTTTGTAAACCGCACGCTGGTGCTCACCCATAAGTTCTACGAGGGCAAAGTCCCTGCCATGGGGCCGCTTACCGACTTGGAGCGTCAGACGATGGACGAGCTCAAGTCCTTTCCCGAGCGTATCGGCCGCAGCATAGAGACTTACCGTTTCCGCGAAGCTCTCGGCGAGATGATGAATCTGGCCCGTTTGGGCAACAAGTACCTCACGGAGACAGAACCGTGGAAACTCATCAAGACCGACCCTGAGCGCACGGCTACGGTGATGAACCTTTCGCTGCAGATTTGCGCCAACCTCGCTGTCCTCTGCGCTCCTTTCCTGCCGTTCACGGCCGACAAGATGCACGCCATGATGAATCTGCAGGCGCTGGGTTGGAGGGACGCCGGTCGTGCCGACATCCTCATGGAGGGTCATGCTATCGAGAAGCCGGAGCTGCTTTTCGAGCAAATCGGCGACGAGGCCATCCAGGCGCAGGTCGACAAGCTGCAGGCCACCAAGGAGCAGAACGCTCTCAACGCCTGGCAGCCCAAGTCGGTGAAGGAGAAGGTGGCTTTCGACGATTTCGGCAAGGTCGACATCCGTGTGGGTACCGTGCTGGAGTGCTGCAAGGTGCCCAAGGCCGACAAGCTGCTGCAGTTCAAGATAGAGGACGGCATGGGCACGCGCACCATCGTGAGCGGGGTGGCCAAGTACTACCCCGAGCCGGAGAAGCTGGTGGGCATGCAGGTGTGTTTCATCGCCAATTTCGAGCCCCGCAAGCTCAAGGGTGTGGAGAGCCAGGGTATGATTCTCAGCGCCGAGGACAAGGACGGCCGTCTGGTGTTGATTACGCCCTCGCAGCTGGTCACGCCGGGCTGCAACGTAGGATAGTGGTCATTCATCATCGTTGACCGTCAATGAGTGTGGTCTTCATCATATTGGCAGTTCTCTGTGCCCTGGTGGGCATCGTAGGGTCAATAGTCCCGGCCTTGCCCGGTCCGCCGCTGGGGTGGCTGGCGTTGCTGTTTGTTCACCTCTCGGGGGTGCACCCCTACACCTCGAAGTTTCTGATGGTCATGCTTGCCGTGGCGGTGGTCATCACGGTTATCGACTATGTGGTGCCCGTTTGGGGCACCAAGCATTTCGGAGGCACCAAGGCGGGCACACGGGGCAGCACGGTGGGATTGGTGGTCTCGGTCATAGTGCTACCGTTGTTGGGCATCACCCTGGGGCCGTTTGGCATAGTGGGCATTTTGGCGGGGCCGTTCATCGGGGCGTATGTCGGCGAGCAAATCGGAGGCAACAGCCAAGGAGCCCTGCGTGCCGCCTGGGGTTCGTTCGTGGGCTTCCTGTCGGGAGTGCTGATGAAACTGGCATATACTGTTGTTACAGCCGTTTACGTATTCAAGGACCTGATTTTTTAGCCCTGAAAAGGGAGGGTTCCAGTTAGAGGTTGTCGCTCTCTGAAAAATCCCGAGGAGACTTTGAAAAGTCCCGTGGAGACTTTCGAAAGTCTCCACGGGAAATCGCAAAGTCTCGAGGAGAAATTACAGACTCTCGCCGGCCTCCGGAAAATGTCTCAAAAACGCCCTTGAAAAACCCTTGGGATTTTTTGAAATCCTCAGGAAAATTCCGCGGCACTCCAGCGGTCAGTCCTCCTGTCGCTTGGCTTGCTGCCATAGGGCGAGAAGCTCGGTCGCAGGGAGGTCGGAAATACTTGTCTGCTTGTTTCTTGCCGCCTCCTCCACATGGGCGAAGCGGTGTTTGAACTTCCTATTGGCGCGAGCCAGCGCATCGTCGGCGTTGATGCCCAGCATCCCGCCCCATTTGACCAGGGCGAAAAGCAGGTCGCCGAATTCCTCGACGACTTCGGGCGAGGGCTGGGGGTCGGTCTCGTCCTTTCCGGCGAGTGCCGCCTGTAGTTCGCCGTATTCCTCGCGCACCTTGGCCAGAGCGTCGTCGGCCGAGGCGTATTCAAAGCCGACGCCGGCTGTTTTCTCCTGCATCCGGACCGTCTTGACAAGGGTGGGCAGACAGCGGGGCACCCCTTCGAGTACCGAGCGCCGCCCCTCGGCCATCTTGATTTTCTCCCACTGGGGAGTCTCGTTGCCGTCCCCTCCGTGCATCCGTCCCTCGCGGTCGGGCAGGGCGATATGGGGGTGGCGGCTCATCAGCTTGTCGCAGATGCCGTGCAGCACGTCGTCAAGCGTGAAGAGGTGGCGGTCGGAGGCAATCTTGGAATAGAAGAGCAGGTGCATGAACAGGTCGCCCAGCTCCTTGCGTATCTCGTCGGGCTGGTTGTCGAGGATGGCCTCGGAGAGCTCCGACACCTCCTCGATGGTGAGGTAGCGCAAGCTCTCAATGGTTTGCGCCCTGTCCCAGGGACATTCTTGGCGTAGGATATCAAGTACTTGGTTGAGCCGTTCGAAAGAGTCCATAGCGTGTCAGATGCGAGTCACCCGCTCCACCCCGTCGATGGCTTGGAGCTTCTCAATAAGCCGGTTGAGCACCGACAGGTTGTCGACGTAGAGCATCACCTTGCCGCGTCCCACGCCCTCGGAGGCCTCCAGCGTAATGGCACGCATGTTGAGGTCCATGTCCTCGGTGATGACGCGGGTGAGTTCCTGGAGGATACCCTTGCGGTCGATGGCGATGATACTGATGCCCGTGAGGAAGGCCACCTTCTCGCCCTTGCGCCATTGGGCCCGGACGATGCGGTTCTCATGGGTTGACATCTCGTGCATGGCGTTGGGGCAGTTGGAGCGGTGCACGGCGATCTTGCCGCCATCCAATATGCCCACCACCTCGTCGCCCTGGATGGGCTTGCAGCAGGGGGCAGGGTAGGATTCCAGCTGCTCGTGGTCTTTGTCGATGAGGAAAGGTGTCTCGGTTTGAGAAAAGAGATTGGCATGCACCTTGGGGCGGAGGCCAAAGCATTGTGCGATGGAGGTCTCGGTAATTTCGCCCATGGCGATGCGGTAGTACAGGTCGATGTCGCTCTCGGTACCGAAATAGCGTTTGATGCGGACGAGGGTCTCTACGTTGTTCTTCAGACCCAGGTGTTCACCCGCCTCCTGAAGCATCCGCTCGCCCTGTGCACGATAGTCCTTCTTCTGTTTCCGCAGGTTTTCCTTGATGCTTTCCTTGGCGTGCTGGGTGCGTACCATGGAGAGCCAGGTCTCGTCGGGCTTTATCTTCCGCGAAGTCAGCACCTGCACCTGTTCGCCTGAATGGAGCACATAGCTCGGCGACACTACCTTGGAGTTGACCTTGGCACCCATACAGCTGAGCCCCAACTCGCTGTGGATGGCAAAAGCGAAGTCGAGCACTGTGGAGCCCGACGGCAGCTTGTAGGTGGCACCCTTGGGGGTAAAGAGATAGATTTCCTTGGTGAAGAGGGTCTCCTTGAACTCCTCGACCAGGTCAAGGGCACTTTTCTCCGTATTCTCCAGCGAGGTGCGTATCTGGCGCAGCCAGTCCTCCACACTGGCCTTCGACGGGTCGGGAACCTCTTCGGGATGTGCCTCTTTATATAGGAAATGGGCAGCCATGCCCTTCTCGGCCACTTCGTCCATCTGGCTTGTGCGTATCTGCACCTCCACCCAACGGCCGAGGGGCGACATGACGGTGGTGTGCAGGCTCTCGTAGCCGTTGGTCTTGGGTTGTGTAATCCAGTCGCGAGTGCGTGACGGGTTGGGACGGAAGAGCTCGGTGATGATACGGTAAACCTTGAAACACTCTGCCTTGTCCTCGGTGTCGAGGATGATGCGCATGGCATAGAGGTCGTAGATTTCATTGAAGTCTACCCCCTTGTTCTGCATCTTCTTCCAGCAGGAATAGACACTTTTGATGCGAGTCTTGATTTCGTAGCGGTATCCGTTGCGGTCCAGTGCCTGACGTATGGGCGCGGTGAAGTAGATTTTGAGTTTCTCGCCGGTGCCGTTGGAGGCCTGAATCTTATCGTATATTTCCTTATACATGGTGGGGTTGGTGTAGCGCATCACCAACTCCTCAAGTTCGGTCTTGATGTTGTACAAACCCAGGCGGTGGGCCAGGGGAATGTAGAGATACTGTGTCTCGGACGAGATGGCCAGCCGTTTGGTGTCCTTCATCGACTCGAGAGTGCGCATGTTGTGCAGACGGTCGCAGAGTTTGAGGAAGATAACATAAGCGTCGTTGCACATGGCCAGCAGTATCTTGCGGTAGTTCTCGGCTTGCCTGGAGTCTTTGGGGTCGTATACCGATATTTCATCGGGGATGTTCTGCTGGAAATGTTCCGCCGCCGAGTCTAT
This sequence comes from uncultured Bacteroidota bacterium, assembly GCA_902766265.1. Classification (GTDB taxonomy): domain Bacteria; phylum Bacteroidota; class Bacteroidia; order Bacteroidales; family P3; genus Colimorpha. Next base: position 249 of record CACXCY010000111.1, on the reverse strand, counting down.
TTTGGTGACACCGTCCACAATGAGAGCTACGCGGTCGCCAAAAAGGATGCGTATTTGGTCGAGCGTGACTTCGGTATCCTCCACCACATCGTGCAAGAGAGCGCAAATTACTGCAATGGGGCCGAGGCCGACTTCCTTGACGGCAATCAGCGCCACCGCCAAAGGGTGGAAGATATAGGCCTCGCCCGATTTGCGGCGCGTGCCTTCATGGGCTGTGCGTGCCAGATGGAATGCCCGCGTGATGTCGTC
>CACXCY010000110.1 GCA_902766265.1 uncultured Bacteroidota bacterium | reverse complement strand
GGCAGTTCCTCAAGGGTACGGGACAGACCTACGGGCTTGAGGTGAACGACGATGTGGACATGCGCAACTCGCTGGAGCGCTCCACCGAGGCCGCCTGCCGCTATCTCAAGGCTGCCTATCACCGTTTTGGCAGCTGGAGTGCCGCTGCGGCGGCCTACAACTGCGGCGAGGGGGGGCTCTCGTCCCGCATGGACAAGCAGGGGGTGAAGAGCTACTACGACACACGGCTCAACGCGGAGACGAGCCGCTATGTGTACCGCGTCCTCGCCGTGAAGCTCATCATGCAGCATCCGCAGGACTACGGTTTCTACGTCCGCAAGTGCGACCTCTATCCGCCCATCCCTTTCACCGAGGCGGAGCTGAAGGGGCAGAACGTGGACCTCTACGACTATGCCCGCCAGCACGGCACCACATACAAGATGCTCCGCGAGCTCAACCCCTGGCTCAACAACGACAAGATTGCCAACAAGCAGGGCAAGACCTACACCGTCAAGCTCCCCGTGGCCGACGGCACCAAGCAGAAGACCGTCCAGAAACAGCGCAGCGCCGAGATGGTGACGCGGCTGTGAACTGCACGGCTCTCCGGGCGCCGGTGCCTTTGTTTTCCCCGATTTCACGCTTTCCCGATTCCGTCGGCGGCAGATGTCTCCGACACCTCTGCTGTGTGCGGAAAAATGGACTTGTAGCCACTCCCTGGAAGCATGGTGGTTGCCCATGGTTTAAAAACATATATCTTTCTGCTCAGAAAACCTATACCTTTTTATCCTAAAAACCTATATCTTTTTAGACATAAAATCTATACCTTTTTTAAAGAAAACCTATACATTTTTTTGACATAAAGGTATACTAAAGTTTCCGGAGCTCCGTTATCTTGCCAAAAAGAAACACCTTATCACCATGGCAAAGACAAAATGGCGCTGCAGGGAATACATACCCTCGGCCAATCAGAGTGGAGAACATTGCTACTACGCAGAGGCGGTGATTTCGGGCGACATCACCAATGTCGACCTGGCGCAGCGCATCCAGTCGCGCACCGGCTTCAAGAGCTACGAAGTGCAAGCCGTCATCTCGGCCATCGCCGAGGTGGTGGAAGAGGAGATGTTCGAGAGCCACCGCGTCACCCTCACCGACACGACGGGCACCAAGATGGTCAGCTTCTACCCCCGAGTCAGCGGGTCGGTGAGCGACAGCGACATCCTCCGCGAGACCACCGCCGCCCATGCCGCCGACCCCTCCAAGCCCATCCGCAGCGTGGCCCGCGAGAGCGACCTCACCAACGAACGCCTCACCTGGACCCTCGGCGCCACCATGGGCGTCAAGTTCAGCCGCCGCTTCGCCATCCAGAACGAGTCACAGAAAGTGCGCACCGCCCCCGTCGGCCATGCAGAATGACTTTCCCCAACCGTGCGGCCACCGCACAATATAAAGTCCTTTCCTGCGTTAACACCATTGCCGTCCGTCACCGCCACAAGGCAGGATGAGGCGGCGGCCAAGTTACAGCGGAGAACGTTATGAAGCAACCGAAAATAGAGGTATTGGGCGCCAGGGAGCACAACCTGCAGAACGTCGACATCGAAATCCCACGCGGGCAACTCGTGGTCTTCACCGGACTGAGCGGCAGCGGCAAGTCGTCGCTGGCGTTCGACACCATCTATGCCGAAGGACAGCGCCGCTACATGGAGACCTTCTCGGCATACGCCCGCCAGTTCATAGGCAACATGGAGCGTCCCGACGTGGACCGTATCAACGGGCTCAGCCCCGTCATATCCATCGAGCAGAAAACCACCAACAAGAACCCGCGCTCCACGGTGGGCACGGTGACGGAGATATACGACTTTGTGCGACTGCTCTACGCCCGCGTCGGCGAGGCCGTCTCGCCCGTCAGCGGACGCCCCATGGTGAAATACACCGAGCAGCAGATTCTCGACCTGGTCACCACCCAGTACGCCGGACGCGACATTACGGTGCTCGCCCCGCTGGTGAAACGCCGCAAGGGCCATTACCGCGAACTCTTCGTGCAGGTGGCCAAGAAGGGCTTCCTCCGGGTGCGCGTCGACGGCGAGATAAAGGAGCTTACCTATAATATGCAGGTCGACCGCTACAAGTCGCACGACATCGAGCTCGTCGTCGACCGGGTGCGTGTCGCCTCCACAGCCAGCAGTGCCAAGCGGCTGCAGGAGGCCGTGTCGACGGCCTTCAAGCAAGGCAAAGGCGTGATGATGGTGCTCGACGGCGACGAGGTGCGCTACTTCAGCCGCCTGCTGATGGACCCCGACACGGGCGTCTCCTTCCCCGAACCCGAACCCAACACCTTTTCCTTCAACTCACCCTATGGCGCCTGCCCCCGCTGCAACGGACTGGGCGAGATAACAGAGATAGACCTCACCAAGCTCATCCCCGACCCGGGCAAGAGCATCCGCGACGGCGCCTTGGAGTCTATCGGCAAGTATTCGCCCACCAACCCCTTCTATCGTCAGCTGGAAAACATGGGGCGTCTCTACGGCTTCACCGTCGACGACCCGATAGAGAATCTGAGCCCCGAAGCACAGAATGCCATTCTCTATGGCACCAGCGATTTCACTGGCGTGGACGCTCCCTACGACAACGGCCTCAACAGCGGCTTCCAGGGCATAGTGAACTATATCCAGCAGATGGCCTCGGAGGACAGCCCTGCGGGTCTGCAGAAATGGGCGGCCAGCTTCATGAACCCCATCCCGTGTCCCGAATGCCACGG
>CACXCY010000109.1 GCA_902766265.1 uncultured Bacteroidota bacterium | reverse complement strand
CGTCATCGCCGACGAAATCTACGAGCACATCAACTTTGTGGGCAAGCACGAGAGCATCGGACAGTTTGCCACCATCAAAGACCGCGTGATAACCGTCAACGGCGTGGCCAAGGGCTTCGCCATGACGGGCTGGCGTATCGGCTTCATCGCAGCCCCCACCATCATCGCCAAGGCCTGCAACAAGCTGCAGGGCCAAGTGACCAGCGCCACCTGCTCCATCGCCCAGAAAGCAACCGTGCGGGCCATGCAGATGGACCCCACCACCAGCGAAGACATCATCAACATGCGCAACATCTTCAAGAAACGTCGCGATATGGTATACCAACTATTGTGCGACATTCCTGGGCTGAAGGTGCGCATGCCGCAGGGAGCGTTCTATTTCTTCCCCGACGTAAGCCAGTACTACGGCAAGAGCTTCAACGGCACCAAGATAGAGAACTCCACCGATATGGCCTTCTACCTGCTGAACGAAGCCAATGTAGCCACCGTGATGGGTAGTGCCTTCGGCGATGACGACTGCATCCGGCTCTCCTACGCCACCAGCGAAGAGCTCCTGGTCGAAGCCATCCGCCGCATCAAGGAAGCCCTGTTGCAGCTAAAATAAACGAAAACATTTATTTCCACAAAAAGGATCGAGCCCTCATCAGGTTCGCTCCTTTTTTATTTCCACAGTGACAAGGAAAAAAAATGAACATAGGTTCATGTGCCAATGAACATATGTTCGTGGGGCAATGAACATATGTTCGTAAGCCGATGAACCTATGTTCATTTTTAACTTTTTTTACTAGGAGCAACTCCTCCTCATTGTCATTTCCCGAAATTGGTTGACTCCATTAGATTTATATCACTGAGTTTAGTTTACCTTGCTTGTTTTTAATAACGATTTCCGGTTGACCTACTGCAACCTTGACTTTCGGCACCCGGGCGGCAGCATTTTCTCTCGTGTTTCGCAAGGGGTAGCCAGTGTCGAAGGACAATATGACGGCGAATGTTAAAATTTATTTTTTGTACAATATTTTCCACACTGTGGAGTTTTATTGCCGGATTGGTTGAGAGATTAGAACCAGTTCTGTCAATTGTCTAACTTAAGAAGTGCTTATGATGCAAGACTATGATTTCATTCCGGGCCTTCATCAAGAGGGTTCAAGCACAAATACATCTTTGAAATCGGTAAGCATCTGTCGCCCTTCTCAACGAGTTATCCGTAACATCAAGTCCTATGCGCGCTGCATCCAGCATGTGAACATCGGCGATGTGAAGATAAAACTCTACCTCAATTAAAAGAATGCAGGGACAACAGCATGGCTGTCGTCCCTGTTTCCTTTGTCCCGATGCTGCGGGCTATTTGCTGCCGAGGGCCTCGACCCACTCTTTGATGCGCTGTTCGTCGCTCAAGCGGCACACGAGCAGGGAGCGGTCGCGATAGGCCACCAGGCAATTGTCGAGCCCTTGCACGATGGCTTCGGTCCCCTCCTCTATGTTGATGACGCTGTCGCGACTTTCGCGGACGACGATGTTGCCCAACAGGGCGTTGCCGTCAGCGTCGTGGGCGGCATGGGTGTAGAAGGAGCCCCAGGTGCCGATGTCGCTCCATCCGAAGTCGGCGGGGATAGTGTAACGGCTCTGGGAGCGCTCCATGACGCCGTAGTCGATGCTGATATTCTCGCATTGGGGGAATTTCTCGTTGATGAAGGCCTGCTCGCGGGGGGTGCCGAATGAGGCGGCGCCGCTGTCGAACAACGCGGCCATTTCGGGCAGGAAAAGGTGGTAGGCGTCGAGGATGCCTTCCATGCTCCAGATGAAGATGCCGGAGTTCCAGAAGTAGTTGCCTGCGGCCAGAAACTTCTTGGCGCCTTCGAGGTCGGGTTTTTCCTTGAAACTGGCGACGCTTACCACGCGCGACTCGCGGCCTTGCTGCATGACGTCGGAGGGTACTTCGATGTAGCCGTAGCCGGTTTCGGGACGCGAGGGGTTGATGCCGATGGTCAGCAGGGCGTCCTTATAGTCGGGTTGCGACACAAAGTCGAATCCCATCTGGATGATGCGCTGGAACTCGCGCTCGTTGGTCACCAGATGGTCGGCGGGAGTGACGACGATATTGGCCTCGGGGGTAAGCGATTTGATGCGATAGGTGGCGTAGGCGATGCATGGGGCGGTGTTGCGGCGCATGGGTTCGCACAGCACCTGGTCGGCCTTCAGCTCGGGGAGATGCTCCAGGACGAGGGCGCGGTAGTTCTCGTTGGTGACGACGAGGAAATTCTCGACGGGCACCACGGGGAGGAAACGCTCGAAGGTGCCCCGTATAAAACTTTTCCCCGTGCCGAAGATGTCGAGGAACTGTTTGGGGTAGTTATTCTTGCTGAGCGGCCAGAATCGGCTACCAATACCGCCGGCCATAATGATACAATAGTTCTGCATAGATTGTTCTGTTTTTGGCACTATCGGGGCCCTCCGACGTCGTTCGCAGGGGCCCAACACGACTGCAAAGTTACAAACATTTCGGCGAACGGGAAAATATTATTGTCTATTTTGCGTAATATATGATGTTTTTTGTCGCCTGCCGCCGGGCAGGGAACCAAGAAACCGTTTAAAATTAATTCAATGTTTTTCTTAAAGCATCTAAACGACATATTTTCCTTCTTTCTTCAGTTACAATGGACCCCCATTGCGCCTTCAGAAAGAATAAAAATCTGTTCGCTTATACGCATAACAAATTCCAACAATCAAATTTAAACAGTTTCTAAAAATATACGCCATGTCTAAAGAAATCGTATGCAGCGGCATCCGTCCAACGGGCAACCTCCATGTGGGCAACTATTTTGGCGCCCTGCGCAATTTTGTCAGGATGCAGGATGATTTTGACTGCTTCTTCTTTATTGCCGACTACCATTCGCTGACCACGCATCCCACGCCGGACAACCTCTACAACAACGCCCGGCAGATTCTCATACAGTATCTGGCTTGCGGGCTGGACCCTGAGAAGGCCACCATCTACCTGCAGAGCGACCTGCCCGAGACCATAGAGCTCTACCTGTTCCTCAACATGAACGCCTACCTCGGGGAACTGGAGCGCGTGGCTGCCTTCAAAGACAAGGTGCGCCAGCAACCCAACAACGTCAACGCGGGACTGCTGACCTACCCCACCCTCATGGCTGCCGACATACTCATCCACAAAGCCACCAAGGTGCCCGTGGGCAAAGACCAGGAGCAGCATCTGGAGATGACCCGCACTTTTGCCAACCGCTTCAACAATATGTACAAGAACGAGGTATTTCCCTTGCCGCAGGCATTCAACTACAACGACAACCTGATCAAGATTCCGGGGCTGGACGGTAGCGGAAAGATGGGCAAGTCAGAGGGCGAAGCCAACTGCATATTCCTCAACGACGAGCCGTCGGTCATCAAGAAGAAAATCATGCGCGCCAAAACCGACAACGGCCCTGAAGCCATGAACCAGACCAAGCCGGTGGAGATTGAGAACCTCTTTACGCTGATGAAGGCGGTTTCCACGCCCGATACGGTGGCGTATTTCGACGATCTGTACAACCACTGCCAGATACGCTATGGCGACCTGAAGAAGCAGCTGGCCGAGGATATGGTGGCTTTCACCACCCCCCTGCGCGAACGCATCAACGAGATTGCTGCCGACGAGGACAAGCTGCGCCGCATCATGGACATGGGGCGCGACAAAGCTCACGAGAGTGCCCTGCGCACGTTGACGGAGGTGCGGCACGTGATCGGCTACCGCAACTGATTCTTTTCCGCAAAGAGTTACCCTATATACAGCAGGGGCGCCCTCCCGGACGTCCCTGCTCTTTGTTTATCCCTCCTGTGCGCCCCCGTGCGACTGCACCACCTCCCGACGGAGGCGACAGGCGCTACAGGCGGGCACAAAAAAAACCGCTCAATTGAGCGGTTCTTCATTCTGTGTTTGAAATGGAGTCGCTTATTCAGCAACAGCGGTTTCAACAGCAGCTTCCTCTACGGGAGCTTCCTCAGCTGCGGCTTCGTCGGTAGCAGGAGCTTCAACGACTTCCTCAGTGGTGATTTCCTCGGTAGCGGGTTCTTCAGCGGGTTGATTGTTGCAAGCTGCGAAAGCAAACATGCCGGCAACTGCCATTAAAAACATTACTTTTTTCATCTCTTTGTAATTTAAAGGTTTATTTTAATGTTCGTGAAAATTTGGGAGCAAAAGTACACTTATTTCAGATATTGGGGAAAAATATAAAGTGAAAAATATTTAAAATCAATCTAACTCGCTGTATTACAGCAATGATATTTCTTCGGCTTTTGGGCGATTATCTTAATATATCATGGCTATTTTACCCGACAATATCTTTATTTTTAACATTTTTGGCTGCCAAAAAACGACGTCTTTCGGCGCTTACGGGAGTGGGACGAGACCGCTGAATCCCATGAAGGCCATAGCAAGAATACCGGCGGACACAAGTGCGATAGGGACGCCCTTCATGCCTTTGGGCACACCGGTGAGCTCCATCTGCTCGCGGATGCCGGCAAAAATAACCAACGCCAGGGTGAAGCCCACGGCGATGCTGGCAGCATAGACGATGCTTTGCATCAGATTCATATCCTTTTGCACTACCAGGATGGCTACGCCAAGCACGGCGCAGTTGGTGGTAATCAGCGGGAGGAACACTCCGAGCGCCTGGTACAACGACGGGGCGATTTTCTTAAGCACAATCTCGACCATCTGCACCAATCCTGCGATGACGAGGATATAGGCGATGGTCTGCAGATACTTCAGATTGCAGGGCACCAAGACATACTGGTAGAGGAGGTAGGTGACCAGAGTGGCCAGCAGCATGACAAACAGTACGGCGCCGCCCATACCCAGGGAACTCTTGACATCCTTGGAAACACCGAGAAACGGGCAGATGCCGAGGAACTGTGCCAATACAACATTGTTGACAAAGATGGCACCGATGATTAATGCAAAATAACCTATTGTCATAATTGTACTTTTTTAGTTTTCTTTTTATATTTACGACTGCCTGCGGCTCTTGCAGACGGTTATTCCATCCAGCCGATGACGTCGCCTTTCTTGACCATAGTGCCTTGAGCCACGCAGGTGTCGATCAGCTTGCCGCCTTCCACCACATTACAGGGCATCAGGGCGTAGGACGACTGGATGATGCAGAACTGCTCGCCGGGCTTGTATTGGCGACCGGGGGCGGGAGGCACGCTCTTGTCGTTGAAGTCAAGCTCCCACAGCACCTGGCCGGTAGCCGTGGCGACGATGGGTTTGGCGTTGGGGTGTTTCTCGCTCAGGTAGTTGGGCATGGTGCCTTTCTCCACCGCCACAGCGGGGGCACTCGGGGTTTTGGCCTGCTCGGCACGCAACGTCTCCACCTCTTTGATGAAGCGCTCTTTGGCGATGCCCGACTTGTAGTCGCGATACTGGCGGTCGTGCATGGCGAGTTCGAACAGCTCTTCGTCGTCTTCGCCGCGATCCCAACCGTTAGCTTCCATCTCCTTGATGTATTCGGGCAACGCGTTGGGATAGGCATCCTGCGGCACGCCGTCGTAGAACTCGAAGCCGTTTTTCTTGGCCAGCTCCACGATTTCGGGAGCCAGCGGTCCGGGAAGTTTGCCGGCCTTGCCGAGAATCATGCTCCAGCTGTCCTTGTCAATATTGCTGAAACGGGGTTTGCCCTGTGCCATCGACATGATGTTCATCAAGGCGATATTCTTGGTGTACTGGCTGAAGGGAGTCACCAGGGGAGGATAACCGAGCATGGGCCAGATAAGCTCAACTTCCTGGAAGAGCTGCACCAGCAGGTTGTCGAACGTCACTTCCGGCTTGCCGCTCTTCTTGAGAGCCATGTTGATGGCGTTGTGCATGCCACGGAGGTCGGTCATCATCGACCCCATCATGCCGCCCGGCAAACCGCAGCCGACGAGCAACGAGCTGCTGATTTTGTTCTTCGGGTTGATATAGAGACCGAGGAAGTCGTCGATAAACGACTGGGTGAGCCGACGGGCTTCCATATAGGCGTTCATGTTGATATCGGGCACCACGAAACCAGCGTCTTTCAGCATGGCCTGCACAGAGATGACATCGGGATGCACCATACCCCACGACAGGGGTTCCATAGCTACGTCGATAACGTCGGCACCTGCTTTGGCCACTTCGAGGGTGGAGGCCATCGAGAAACCGGGGCCGCTATGGCCGTGGTACTGCACCTTGACATGGGGATGACGTTTCTTGATTTCAGCCACCAGGCGTCCCAACGTGGCGGGACGTCCGACGCCAGCCATATCCTTGAGGGCGATTTCGTCGGCACCGTATTCCACCAACTTGTCCACCAAGCTCACATAGTATTCCACCGTGTGAATCTTGGAGTGGGTGATGCTCAGGGCGGCCTGGGAAATCATACCGGCTTCCTTGGCGTATTTGATAGAGAGTTCCAGATTGCGGTGGTCGTTCAATCCGCAGAACGAACGCATGATGTCCACACCCTGTGCCTTTTTGACTTTAGGCATCAGCTGACGGACGTCGGCCGGGACGCCGTACATACGGAGGCCGTTCAGCGCGCGTTCGAGCATGTGACACTGGATACCGGCCTTGTTGAACTCCTTGGTCCAGGCACGTACTGCCTTGTTGGGGTTCTCGCCGTACATCAGGTTCACCTGTTCGAAAGCGCCTCCGTTGGTCTCCACACGGGCGAAACAGCCCATGTCGACGATGACGGGAGCAATCTGGGTCAGCTGGTCAACGCGGGGTTGATATTTTCCTGACGACTGCCACATGTCGCGATAGACCAAACTGAATTTAATTTCTCTTGCCATGATTTGTTATTATGCTTTTATGTTGTTAAACAATGTTTATCTTCTACCGGTTTCGTTTGTCGTTCAGTACATCCAACGCCCTGATTTCTACTTCGTCGCGCTGCAAAAAGCTTCTACGGCAATGTACCAAACGGCTTACAAAGATACAAAAAAATTGGAATTGCGGAAAATAATTGTCAAAACCGCCCCTGCGACGGACTTTTTCTTTGGGTGGCAAGGGCCTTGGGAGGGAGAATCGTACAAAATGGGATAGCGGGGTTTCGGAAGGGCGAACACAGGAAAACGGCGGAGATGCAGAGATGGTGCGATGTTTTTGTAGAAATAAATTTGCTTGTTTCGCATAAGTTTCCTACCTTTGTAGGCACTTAAAGTCATCGGCATGTTCTGCGAATGCACTTATAACGAATTGATTACTACATCATCCATAGGATTTACAATTGTAAACGGCGGGAGGTGCCGTTTGCTTTCTTCCTTATATATGCCCTCTCTGCGGCCGATGTGCGGCCAACGGGGCGAGGGTTCTTTACCATGGTCAATCAATTCAATTTATAACTAACACTTTATAACTATGAAAAAAGCATTTTCAATTCTGATGGTCGCCTTCGCGCTTACAGCTATGGTCGGCTGTACCGAGAAGGAAGACAACGCTGGCAACAGCAGCAATGGTAGTAATGGTGGTAACAACGGCGGTGGCGGCACACCAACAACACTCGACGGTACCACCTGGCTTTATCAGACGGGCACCAACGGTCAGCAGGGCTTCGTGTATGCCGGTGTGTCATTCGACTACGGCATGGCCAGCGTCAACATCACGACCAACACCAGCGGCGAGAACGACTACAAGATTTACGCGGGTTCCTACACCTACTCGGGCGGCAACGGCACCATCGTGCTGCGAAACGTGCAGACCCAAGAGGAACAGGGCACAGCCACTTTCAGCATCAGCGGCTCGACCATGACGCTCACCGTCCAAGGACAGACCTATACGCTACAGAAGCAGGAGAACGGCGGCGGTGACAACGGTGGTGACAACGGCGGCAACAGCCATCCTACCGCGGCCGAGCTGTTGGGGGCTTGGACCTATACGGGCAGTAATATTGCCTACCGCTTCACCGTGGCGGAGGAGGGTTCCTGCAGTTTCATCACCAGCTCCCCGAGCGGCACGGAGACCATCTGGGGAGAGTACACCTACAACGAGCGTTCGGGCACGGGCTATGTGGAGATGAGGGAAACAGGCTCGCAGGAGACCTTCCCCGGTAGCTTCTCGGTCACCGGCACGACGATGACGCTCGTGCTGGGGAATACCTATACGCTGCAGAAGGAGAGCTTCTGACTTTCCGAGGGGGTTCCCAGCAAATAATAAGGCAAAATAAAAAAGGTTACCTTTTTGGGCAAAAAAGGTAACCTTTTTGAATATTCGGTCTTCCTTCGGTCTTCCTTCGCTCCTCCTTCGGTCCTCCTTCGCTCTTCCTTCGGTCCTCCTTCGGTCCTCTTATTCTTCAGGAAGGCTGTTGCCGTCTTGTGGCGATGGGGTATCCTTTGGAGATGCATCGTCGGAGTCGAAGACACCCATGCTTTTCAAAGCAATGAAATAATAGCCAATGAAAAGAGCTGCGAACATGATGTCGCCCAAGCCCACATGCGAACGTCCCAAAAAGACGATAGTACAGATAAGAATGAGCAACTGGGCAATGGTGTAGAGGTGGAACCCTACCCTACGCAGACGCCACATGACGATAACGCCAGCCAGCGAAACACCATAGAGCAACGCAGCAGCGAAATAGAACATACGGGGCACGGCAATCATCTCCTCGAAGGCAGCGGAGAACGTCTGTGGGTCGACACCAAACATGCGGCTGCAAGCGGCCAGGGAACCTGCCATAGTACCCTCGTTGAAGAGCCGCGACAGCGTCGGCAAGGCGGCACCCATGTAAAGATAGTTGATGAAACAATAGCCAGAGCCGATGATGCTTAGCACCAGAACGATGCGGAGATTGCGCTGCTGGCGGGCCATGAGGTTGTCGGAATCTGTCATGTCGTAGTCGTAAAAGGTAACGGACGTTGATGACGCAGTTTTATAGCCACTGAGCCATCTGCTGCTGGAGTTTGCGGGCCTCCTCTGCAGCACGGTCGGCGAAATCGGTACCGTTGGAAGCGTAGATGATACCACGGCTGGAATTGACCAGCAGGCCGCAGTCCTTATTGAGCCCATGGCGGCACACCTCCTCGAGACTTCCTCCCTGCGCACCCACGCCAGGCACAAGCAGGAAACTGTCGGGCACGATGCGACGCACGTCGGCCAGCATCTCGGCCTTGGTAGCTCCCACCACATACATCATGTTTTCGGTGGTGCCCCATTGCCGCGAGCGTTCAAGCACATTCTCAAACAGCCGCCGTCCTGTGGCCTTGTCTTCGGTCAGTTGGAAGTCGAAAGCCCCTTTGTTGGAAGTGAGTGCCAGCAAGACGACCCACTTGTCGGGATAGACGAGGAATGGCGTCACCGAGTCCTCACCCATGTAGGGGGCGATGGTGAGAGCGTCGAAGTTGAAGTCGCTCTCGGGAGCAAGGAATGCACGGGCATACTGCCGCGAAGTGTTGCCGATATCGCCGCGCTTGGCATCGGCAATAAGGAAGGCCTTCTTGCCGAGACGATGAAGGTAGTCGGTAGTGAGCTTGAGCTGGCGCAACCCCTCTACACCCATGGCCTCATAGAAAGCCAGATTGGGCTTGTAGGCCACACAGTAGTCGATGGTGGCATCGATGATGGCCTTGTTAAACAGGAAAGCAGCATCGGGCTGCCCTTGGAGATGCTGCGGTATTTTGTCGAGGTCGGTATCAAGGCCGACGCAGAGGAAAGACTTCCGTTCGCGAATCAGGTCAACTAGTTCTGCACGTTTCATAGTATGGCGATGTGGTTTTATGCTCCAACCGTGGAGTGGCGGTCAAAGCGTTAGTTTGTGGAATTTCTCGGTCAGCTGTCCGGCACGCATATTGTGCATCTTCTCGTCGTCCACGATGCGTCCATGGTTGATGATGATGGCACGGGTGCACATGGCTTCAACCTCCTGCATGATGTGGGTGGAAAGGAGCACCATCTTGGTCTGCCCCACTTTGCGTACCAGGGAGCGAATCTCCTCCAACTGGTTGGGATCGAGGCCTGTGGTTGGCTCGTCGAGGATAAGCACCTGAGGGTCGTGGATAAGGGCTTGCGCCAAGCCGACACGCTGGCGGTAGCCCTTTGAGAGCATGGCAATCTTTTTGTCGGCTTCGGGGGTAAGCCCCACAGTATGTATCATCTCTTCCACGCGATCCTTCAGATTGTCGAGATGGTAGATGCCACCCACAAAGCGAAGGAATTCGCGCACATACATCTCATTATAGAGTGGATTCTGTTCGGGCAGGTACCCTATCTGGCGACGCACTTCCTGCGACTGGTCGAAGATGCTATAGCCGCACACGCTTACCGTGCCTTCGGTAGGCGGAATAAAGCAGGTGATTATCTTCATCAACGTACTCTTGCCGGCACCATTGGGTCCAAGGAGACCTACTATCTCGCCCGGCTCAATGGTGAAACTCACATGGTCGAGGGCACGCTGGCTGCCGTATACCTTGCTGACGTTCTCAATCTTTATCATTGCCTATTCTCCTTGGCTCTCACGTATTTCCTTGGCTTCCTGGAGGGATATGCGCTTGCCTTTGTACCAAGCGATGACGAATGCATCCTTGAATCCCTTCTCGCGCATGGTTTTCTGCAGCACCGTGGCACGACCGATAGTGCCTTCGTCGCCGACAGTATAGCGGTAGGTGCCATTCTGCTGATACACCTTGAAGTCTTTCACCCCTCTCAGGTCGTAATCATTCTCGTCAAGCGCACGGGTGCTGGTGAGGAACTGCACGCGATAACGCACCTCTTCCCGATCCACCGGTTGGGTGACGGACTTGGAAGAGGACTGGGGTGTAGACTTGACCACCGGTTGGGTGACGGGGGTACTCTCCGGCTTGGATACTCGTGTCGTGGCGACGGGCTGCGCTGGCGCTGGCTCTTGTTTAGGTTGTTCAGAAGCCACCGGCTGGGCAACGGGGTGAGAGACGGGTTGCTCGGCTACGGGCTGTTTGGCTGGTGCCGGTTGGTTGGGGTCGAACTTCTTGACCACAGGGCTCTCCTGCTGCTCGGATTCCACAGGATGCACCTGTGGCACGGACTCGCCCTTGGAAGCAGCGATGGTCGAAGCCACAGCAGAGGACATGCGACGGGCTTCCAACACCGAATCGGGCACCTCGAGTTTGTGCACCACCGGTTGGCGGACCTCGCTCTTGCTACTGGCGGCATCGGTCGAAGTATAGCCAGGCAGGTTGATTACAGGGTTCTCCAACCGCTTGGTGCCCTCCACATGCGCCTTATAGTTGCAGAAAGCATTGAAAAGCGACACGGCAATCTTGGCCTGTCCCTCGGGACTCATCATAAAGGCCTCTTCCTCCAGATTGCTGATGAAACCAATCTCGGTGAGGACTGCAGGCATAGCGGTCTTGTAGATAACAAAAAGCTCGGCCTGTTTCACACCGCGGTCGATGGTATGCAGGTTGCGTTTATATTCGTCTTGGACATATTGGGCAAAGTCGAGACTCTTGTCCAGATAGGCGTTCTGATACATGGCGAACATCACATAACTCTCCGGCGAATTGGGATCGAAGCCCTGGTATTCGGCGTTGTTCTTATAGCCGGCCTCCAACAAAATGTCGGCATTCTCTTTCTTGGCCACCTCCATATTGGCACGACTCTGTGACAAACCCATCACAAAAGTCTCGACACCTGTAGGTTGTTGTGTAGGATGAGAATTGGCATGGACCGACACAAAGAGGTCGGCCTTGTTGCGGTTGGCTATATGGGCACGCTCGGCCAGAGAGATGTCAACGTCGGTAGTGCGGGTGTAGATAACCTTCACGTCGGAGAAATTGTCGGAGATCAATCTACCGAACTTGGTGGCCACCGCCAGGACAAGGTCCTTTTCCATACTTCTTTTTCCTATGGCACCGGGTTTGTCACCACCATGACCAGGGTCAATAACGATAGTTTTTACTTTTCCGACCTCTCTTTTTTGTGGAAAAGCAACGCCTCCTACGAGAATCAGAGCAATGAATAGAACGATTAGACGTTTCATTATCAACTATGTTTTTTTTGTTTCTGCTATGTGAGAAAATTGTTTTATCTTTGCATTTCTCAAACTGCAAAAGTAGGATTTTTTTTTTGAATAGGGGCTGTCCACATATAAAAACTTTCATCATTGGCCTTTTTGTGCTAATATCATGCCTGTCGGGACAGGCACAAGACACCACGGCCAGATACTCCTCCATACCCGTAAAATCCATGGGGACAATTGCCAAAACGCCAATATCCGACTCGCTCCACAAGGTCGAGGGGGTGAAGATGGTGCATGCTACCGACACGCTGCCATTTCGGACAACAAGAACGGCTGCCCAAAAACGCGAGGACGGTAAATTGGACACGCTACGACTTTCGCCCAATGCCATATCCAATATCATCCATTACAAGGCCACCGATTCTGTGGCCATCAGCTTGGACTCCCGCAAGGCCTACCTATACCGTGACGGCAGCATTGAATATCAAGGCATGGTGCTTACCGCCGATGAAATAGAGGTGGATTTCAACCATCAGACCATGCGAGCACGAGGCACAGTGGATTCTGCCAAAGCCGATTCGTCAGCCACACAGTCCTCCAAAACGAAATACATCGGCCGTCCTTATTTCAAACAAGAAGATGCCGAATACAATGCCGATACCATCGTCTTCAACTACAACACGGAAAAAGGTATAATCTCAGGAGTCATCACCCAAGAAGGCGACGGCTACCTGCACGGTACCAAAGTGAAAAAAATCAACGATACGGTGATGTATCTCTCCAGCGGCATGTACACTACTTGCAACTACGCCCATCCCCATTATGCGCTGAACTTCTCCAACTCTAAACTGATAACGGGCGACAAGATTGTGACAGGCCCCGTCTATCTCTCTATCGAGGATGCGCCTACGCCGCTGGCGTTGCCTTTTGCTTTCTTCCCCATGACACACGGACGTTCATCGGGCATACTCATACCTTCCTACGGCTGGGCCAACGGCCGTGGATACTATCTGCGTGACGGAGGATACTATCTAGCATTGGGCGACTATCTCGACCTGAGCTTGATTGGTGAGATATACACCAACCTCAGCTGGACAGCACAAGCCAAATCGAACTACTACCGTCGCTACCATTATAAAGGCAACTTCGACATCCGTTATTCGGTGACCAAAGAGGGTATAGAGGGCGACCCCAATACCTACAATGCCTACAACGACTTCAAGGTGGCCTGGCGACACGAACAAGATGCCAAAGCCAATCCCTATAGCCGCTTCTCGGCCGATGTCAACCTACAAAGCCGCAACTACAACCGCAACACCTCAAGCAGCTCCGACTACTTCAATTCCACAACTACATCGTCTATCAGCTACACAACCACTATAGGCGGTTTCCTGAATGTTGCGGCGTCGGCCCGCGAGTCGTACAATGTACAAACAGGGCTGATGAACATCAAACTGCCTTCCATATCGGCCAATACAAAGACCATCTATCCCTTGCGTCGCAAGAACCCGACGGGGGGCTATAAATGGTATGAGAACATCAGCATGAGCTATGTGTTCAACACCGAAAACAATCTCTCGGGCAACGATTCCGTAATATTCCAGCCCTCCACGCTAAGCAGGATGCAATACGGCATTCAGCACAAGATACCCATCCAAAGCACCGTCAAAGTGCTGCGATTCTTCAACTGGACCAACAGCTTCAACTACAACGAGCGCTGGCATTGGTCAACCATCGAGAAAACTTACGACACCGCCAACGCCCAAACCATTATTGACACCATACATGGTTTTCGCGCCAATAGAGACTTCGGCTTTTCATCCAGCATCTCCACACGCCTCTACGGCATGTTCAACTTCAAATACGGTCCCATCCGTGCCTTGCGCCATGTAGTCAACCCATCGCTGTCGTTCAACTTCAACCCTGACTTTGGTGCCGATCGTTTCGGCTACTGGCGCCAATACACCGACAACGACGGTTATGTGCACCGCTATTCTATCTTTGAACAGTCACTATACGGAGGCCCTTCCGACGGCCGTAGCGGACGGGTGGCTTTCAGCTTGGGCAACAATCTGGAGATGAAGGTACGCTCGCTGCGCGACACTACGGCCGACCTCAAAAAAGTAACGCTCATCGAAAATCTCAATTTCAATATGAGCTACGACATTGCCAAGGACTCCCTGAACCTATCCGACCTCACCGTCACCGGACGCACCACGCTGTTCAAGAACCTTGTGCTCAACTATAGCGGTTCCTTCGTGCCCTATGTGGTTGATACGCTGGGACGCAAACACAACCAACTGTTATGGGATGCCAAAGGCCGCCTGTTCCAACGTAGCAACTCCACCTGGAGTGCACAACTCTCCTATAGCTTGAATGAACGCACCTTCAAGAAGGAGGATGCTGACGATTCGCACAAACCGACAACTCCCGACATTCTCCAAACCCCCATCAACGACAATCCGCTCACCCTCATCGGCTCCTATGCCGATTTCAGCGTGCCATGGAATCTGTCGTTCAACTACACTCTAAGCTACGTCAGCACCTATGTGGCGGCCAAATACAACTTCAAGAGCGAGGTGGTGCAAACTCTTGGTTTCAGCGGCAACTTCTCGCTTACCGACAAATGGAAATTCACGTTCTCGTCGGGCTACGACTTTGTCAACCACGGACTTTCCTATACCTCCCTTGACATCTACCGCGACCTCCACTGCTGGGAGATGCGTTTCAACTGGATACCTTTCGGATACTACCGCAGTTGGAATTTCCAGATAAACATCAAGGCCGAGAGCTTGAAGGACATCAAATATAAGAAGGAACAACGCTACCAAGACAACCAGGGATACTACTCCTACTAAGAAACTGTTTTGAATAAATCGCCATGAAACTATACTACAGCATTACCGAAGTCGCTCAAATGCTTGGTGTCAACACCTCGCACCTGCGGTTCCTCGAAGGGCAGTTCCCCGAGCTTAAACCTGTCAAAAACAAACGGGGCGTGCGCAGCTACCAGGAGAAAGACGTGGAACTCCTTCGCCGCATACTCCACCTCACCAAAGACCAGAAGTTCACTCTTGAGGGAGCGCACGACCAGCTGAAAGAAAGCCAACGGCAGGAGGCCGCCGGGCACAACTCGCAGCTCGACGAACGTATGCAGCTTGTTGACACGTTGCAGCAATTGCGGGCGTTTCTCGTTGAACTTAAAGAGATACTCTGACCTGCCACTGGCTGCGACGGGACTCACCCAAGAAGAATATTTGCATTGCTGTCATACCCTCTGGGAAAAGGGCTTCAACCGATAGAATCAAAAATGGCGGACACATACTGTATCCGCCATTCGCTTTAAATCACTATCTGGTGACTAATAAAGATTGTATATCACGCCAAGGGTAAAGATGCCCTGGTTGAACGGCACGTTGAGGTTGGTGTTGAACATGCGATAGTCGTGTTCACGGAATTTACGCTCGCTGCCGTCGGGATCAGTGGAAGCAATCCACGTGTAGCTGTATGCCAAACCAAGAACATTGATGGTGGCCTCCAACGAGAATCTGTCGGTAAATGCATAGTTCACACCAGGAACCACGCTGAACGATATCTGGCTCACACTGGGCAGCGCAGTCGTCTCACGCTTGTTGGTGGCAATGTAGTAGACCGAGTCGCCCGTGGTGGAGGCGAAAGCCAGAGTGCCTTCCACATACATCGTGAAATAGTCCCACGTGAAGACATTGAAACGGGCAAAAGCGCCTGCGGCCCACTGCCATCGGAGAATCTTGTTCTTCTGCGGATTGTCGCTGGGATTGGTGAAGATGGTGTAGTCGTATTCGCGGTTGCGCAGCATACCGATACCGCCCTTGACGCCGAATTTAAAGTTGTCGTACAAGCCGTACATCACCTTGGGAGCCACGAACCACTCAATGGCGTTGGTAGCGTAGTGGGTGGTAGTGACGGAAGTGACGTTGTTCATATAGGAGCTGCTGGGCGAATTGATGTTGAATCCCAGGGTGCCGCCAACGCTGAACTG
>CACXCY010000108.1 GCA_902766265.1 uncultured Bacteroidota bacterium | reverse complement strand
TCCAAACTACCATCCTCTGGAAGTCAACAAAGAACTCCTTGACGAGATGGGACGCTGACGCCAACATGTTTCCAAACACAACCTATTTGATTGTTTTCCGCCCACTACATATGCAGTAGTTGCCTCACGGATTCTCTTGTATTTGCAAAGCCGAGAAAATAACAAAGGGTCCGTTTTGTCGAACCCTTTTGTTTTGCTCCCCAAGCAGGACTTGAACCTGCGACCCCCTGATTAACAGTCAGGTGCTCTAACCAACTGAGCTATTGAGGAAGACTAATTTTCCTTATGAAATCGGTTGCAAAAGTACACACTTTTCCAATACTGACCAAATTTTTTTTTACCTTTGATATTATTTTCTGTTCAGTATTTTCTTTTTCAATCTATTGCATATTTCAAATTCTCCACAATATCGGAGGCCACAATGGTGCATTGTGCCTGTTTGGCAGCCGCCAAATCGCCAGATTTGCCGTGAAGGCAGGCAGCCAACAGTGCCAATTCGTAATTATCATACTGAGGGGAAGCACTATAAGTGTTGCATTGAGCAGCAAGACCCAGCATAAGTCCCGTCAGCACATCGCCGCTGCCCGCTGTAGCCATACCGGCGTTGCCAGTATTGTTGCTATCTATCCGCCCATCCGAGGCGGCCACTATGGTATGATGTCCTTTGAGGAGGAGTGTCACACGATGCTGCTGTGCAAAGTCGGCAGGAGCGATATCTTTCCCGCCACAGAGCCGCTCATATTCCCGCGCATGGGGTGTCAGGATGGCATCCGCAGGGAGCAGCGGGAAAAGCGTGTCGGGATGCATCGAAACGAGGTTAAGCGCATCAGCATCGAGAATCACACATCGGGGGCATACGGGGCTGGACAGCAACGCTTCCAGCGCACGAAACGACTGCTCATCGGTGCCAATCCCCGGTCCCACCGCAACGGCATGATAACGGTCGAGATGGGACGGCAACGAGGAGAAGATATTCTCATCAGCATCGATTGAGAGCATAGCTTCAGGGCATGCCGTCTGCAGGATGTCCACACCACGTGCCGGCACATGCACCGTAAGCAGCCCCACTCCTGCACGGAGGCAGGCACGAGCGGCCAGCACAGCGCAGCCCATCTTACCATAAGCACCCGCAACAAGCAACGCATGACCATAGTCCGCCTTGGAGGTATCTGGGTGGCGACAAACAAGAAAATCGGGTAATGACAGTTTTTTCACGATACTTTTATAAATAGTACAGACACATCTCCAAAAGTAAAGAACAGGACGGCAACCTACGGTCGCCGTCCTGTCATTGTGCAAGGTTATCTGCTATTATTTGCTTTCGGGCTTAAGAGAGACAACCGTGTAGTTTTTGAAGTTGACATACTTCTTGGCCACGTTCTTGATATCGTTGATGGTAATGGATTTAACCATTTTCTCATACATATTCACCTGGAAGTCGCGGCTCTCGTTGAAGCGGTAGCTGGACTGAATCTCACCCAGCCAGAATCCGTTGTTCTGTTTGCTCTTGCCACGGTTGACAATCATCTGCTCCTGCACTTTACCAAGGGTCTTCTGGTCACATCCCTTCTTAGCGTACTGCTTGAGAATCTTGATGCAATCCTTCTCAATCTTGGCAGCTTTCTCGGGGTCGCAACCAATGTAGAACATCCATGTCACTTGACCTTCAGGGCTAAGTTCATAGTCGAAGTTGGCCGAGGGGCTGTAGGCATCGCCATTCTTCTCACGGATGATTTCGAGGGTGGTCATACCAAGAGCATCGCCGAGTTCCTTAATGGCGATACGTGTACGAGGAGTAAGTTCGCTAACAGGAACGTTCATCTGGCCAGAGATAATCAGCATACCCTGACGCTCAATACCCTTAATGGCTTCAGCGTGCTGGATGCCTTCGGCAAACTTGGGATTGCGGTTGATGAAATTCTCACCATGCTGCTTGCCGTTGACAGGCAGGTGGTTGAGGTAGCGAGCAATGAGATCGACGTCTTTGTCATCGACATTACCGACGAAGAAGAATATCTGGTCGCCAGAATCGGCGAAACGTTCCTTGTATATCTGGTACATACGGTCGAGGTTGAGACCACGCACCTGCTCTTCGCTGGGGATGACAACTCTACGCTTGTCGTTGGGGAAAGCCGTCTTGTAGTAAGTCTCGATGAAAGCCACTTGCGGGTTCTCACGGATGAATTTAATCTGCTGGACAGAGTTCTCAACATTGCGTTCATAGGCCTCTTGATCCTTGCGGGGAGCTGTGTAGTAGAGGTTGATGAGCTGCAGGGTGGTTTCGAGGTCCTTCGGTGAGCAGTTGCCGCTAAATCCCTGGGTCTCGTCCTTGATGAAAGGACTGATGCTAAGATTCATACCTTTGAGTTTCTTGCTCAGCTGCGTAGCGCTGAAATTGGCGATACCACCGGCATCGATGAAGTTGGCAGCATTCTGTGCCTGATAAGCTTCTGCATCACTGTAAAGCGAAGTGCCACCCAAGCTGAAGGATGAAATCTGAATTTCATCAGCTTTGTAGTCGGTCTTCTTAACCACAAAACGCACACCATTGGGGCAAGTATACTCGGTATAGCCAAGCACGCTGTTAATCTTGGTAATCTTGGCAGAAGCATCCTTCACCTCCTCACTGAAGAGAGGTTCATCTTTGAAATTGTCCACCCACGGCTCAGTCTTGATGTTGCGCATGTCTTTCAAGATAGCCATAGCTTCTTTCTCGGTAGGAACCTTGAAACCGTCTTTCTCGGGAGCGGTGAGATAGAAGACAATATTCTCGTCCGTAATCCAAGATTTCACCAGATTGTTGCACTCTTCGAGAGTAATCTCGGGAATGAACTCCTTGGCATATTTCCATTCCTGACGGATACCCGGGCAAGGTTCATTGTCGAGGTAATGGTTGGTGTATTCGTCGGCCAAGCTATTGGTCTGCGTCTTATTCTCTTCTTTGGCCATCTTTGTGTATGTGCTCAGGAGGTCTTCCTTCTGACGATCGAGTTCGGCCTGGAGAAATCCGTGGTCATCGATTTGTTTCACCATCTGCATGAGCAGACGGGCGGTCTCCTCAATGCGATTCTCCTTGGGAGCAGCGCTCACCTCGAAGACACTGATTTCGCGACCTAGGAATCCACTGTAGCCACCACCGGCACGCATCATCGGAGCGGTGGGTTTCTCGCAAACATCGCGGAAACGGTCGTTCATCATCATGCCAATGAGACTACGTACAAGCATGGAACGGTAGGCACCTACGGTACCATTAGGTTCTTTTTTGTGTTTCCAGAAGATTTCGAGTGTGGTGTTGGTAGCTTCTTTGTCGGTAGCGATAGCGATAAGCGGTTCCACATTGTCGGGAATTTCATAGCTCAGACGGGGCAGCAATTTCTCGCCTTGGAACTTATGGCTGCTGAACACATCCTTAATCTGCTGTTCCATAGCTTTGTCACCCTTCATGCCTGCATATTCAAAGTTGTCCATGTCACCCACGACGACGATGGCCTGCAGGTCGGGACGATACCAGTCGTTGAAGAAGTCAACAATACTCTGACGCTCGAAGTTCATGATAACCTCTTCCTTGCCGATAGGCAGACGGTCGGCATAGAGAGAGCCCTTCAGCATGATGGGCCAAGTCTTCTTGCGCAGACGGTCACCATGGCCGACGCCACCACGCCATTCCTCGTGAATCACGCCACGCTCGCTCTCAATCTCCTTCGGGTCGAAGAGAATGTTGCCAGCCCAGCCGTCAAGAATCTCCATACCCATCTTCACCATTTCGGGGTCGTCAGCGGGCATATTGACATAATACACGGTCTGGTCGAAACTGGTATAGGCATTGATATCGCGGCCAAACTCAACACCGTGTTCCTGCAATTTCTGAATCATCGTGTTGTGGGGATAGCCCTTGATACCATTGAAAGCCATGTGCTCGCAAAAGTGAGCCAGACCCTGCTGGTCGTCGCGTTCCATGATGGAACCGGCGTTGGACACCAGGCGGAATTGAATCATGTTTTCGGGCTTCTTGTTGTTGCGCACATAATAGGTAAAACCGTTGTCGAGTTTGCCATAGCGCACCTTTTTGTCAAGGGCCACCTTTTCCGTAAGGTCGCTCTTCTTCGCCGGTTTGGCGGCAGTGTTGCCCAACTGGGCAAAACTGGTGGCTGCCACTGCCAAGAGCAGCAACATTGTCAAAAATGATTTCTTCATTGTAATAAGTTTTAAGTTATTTGTTTTCATTTTTCGTCAGTATTGTCGGAACGGTATTCCAAGATGTCGCCTGGCTGACAGTCGAGCACAGAGCAAATCTGTTCCAGGGTACTGAAGCGTACCGCTTTGGCCTTACCCGTTTTAAGGATAGACAAGTTGGCAGGCGTTATTTCCACCCTATCCGCCAGCTCCGTCAGCGTCATCTTGCGCCGAGCCATCATCACATCAAGGTTTACTACTATCAATTCTTATTCCCCTATCATTTTCGCGAGAGTCCCTCGCATATTCGTCTAGTTATATTGTCAAATCCTGTTCTTCTTGCATAGCGTACCCCAGCTTCAGCAACTCACCCACAAAAAGGATGATGATGCCAAAGAACAGGCGTGTGAAATGAAGCGTGAAACCGCTATCGATGGTCCAGGCCGTGTCCTGCAACCACTGGCTCGCGTACTGCCGCTCCATATAGGTGCTCAAGTCCAATGCCAGCGACATCAGCATCATCAGCACACCAATGAGACGTATCCACAGCACACTGCTTTTCTGGAAGATGCGCCACTGACGTATGGCCTTGTAAAAGGAGAACAGCAACACCACAACACACACAAAGATGGCCAGGAACGCCACAACGGCAAAAACTTGCAAGGCCAGCGTCCAACGTATCTGCGACGGGTAGACAGACGCCTCGTCGGGCGACACCAGCGTAATATCAAAAGTATTAACGCGCGCATAGACATCCGTGCTGTCCTTCGTGGCTCCGTCAACGAGTACATCCTGCTTGACCTTGTCCTTCATGTGCAAGTCGGTAATCATCAGACCGTAGCGATCCTCACCATGCAACTGGCTACGCAGGTTGTCGAAATGGTAGGAATCCGCTGCTGTCACCACATTGCCCATGAACAATGCCACACAGAGAAGCATGATAAAAAAGAAGAACCCATACAAGAGCCACATTCTCTTTATTTTATTTGATTTTTTCGCCATTCTCAAGCTGTTTGGTTACAAATGCAAAGATACAACGTTTTTTGAAACTGACAAATTATTTTTATCGTTTATCAATAAAATTTATATCGTTTATCAATAAAACACGCACTAATAACAAGTTTTGCCTTTTGCAAAATATTCCCTCTCCGTTGCCACCATCTCATGCCAGGATGACAACGTCCGTAAACAACCATCAAGAAAAAAGATTCTTATGCGATATGCTGCTCCAGAAACTGCCGCAGTTCCACCGGGGTAACATCGTGATGGAGCACGCCCGCTTCGGCATAGGATATGGCGCCTGTCTCCTCGCTGACGATAACGGCAATGACATCGGTCTGCTCGGTGACACCGATACCGGAACGGTGACGCAACCCGAGTCCCGGGTCTATCTCACGGTTGGAGGAAACTGGCAGGATGCAGCGTGCCGCCAAGATGGTCTCGCCACGCACGATGACTGCGCCATCGTGAAGAGGTGAGTTCTTGAAAAAGAGTGCTTCTATCAAAGGCGACGACACAGGGGCATCGATACTCTGCCCTGTGGACAGGAGGTCGCTGACGTCATTCTGTCTGGCAAAGACAATGAGGGCACCTGTGCGACTCTGCGACATGTGCATGCAGGCCTGCACGTATGCATCGAAATTGAGTTCCTTCTTGTCGTTCACCCGTCGGCGCCAGAAGAGCAAACGGCGCCGCGTAGTGTCGCCTGCCATGGACGTCTTGGTGCCGATAAGCAACAAAAAGCGGCGTATCTCTGGCTGGAACACAATGATAATGGCGATGATGCCAATAGAGATGAACTGCCCCAGAATCTCCGTGGAGAGACGCATGTGGAAAAACGATACCACCAACCACGTGATATAGATAATGACGATAGCCCAGAAAATGCGCATCACGTTGGTTCCTTTCACCAACTTGTATATCTCATATATTAGTAAAGCCACCAGCACGACATCGATAATGTCGGCAATGCGGATGGTGGGCAACCCTTCGATATGCGGAAGCCCTGTGCTGAGTAGGATAACTGATAGTACATTCAAGAGTGCCATAACTTATTGTATATTTGAATTGTTTGAACAGTTTCTTTGACATCGTGCACACGCAATATCTGTGCACCGAAAGCCAATGCCTGCATCTGCAACGCCACTGTGCCTGCCAGCACCTCATCGGGCTTAGCATTCAGAAGTTTGTATATCATCGATTTGCGCGACACCCCTACCAGTAAGGGATTGTGGGGAAAGAGGCGATGCATCTCGGGTAGCTGACTGAAGATCCGGTAGTTGTCGTCCATGCTCTTGCCGAAACCGAACCCTGGGTCAATCATCACATCTTTCACTCCCAATCGGTAGAGCGTCTCCAGACGTTCCGAGAGATAGTAGCATACCTCCTGCAGAACATTGTCATAATGCGGGTTGTCCTGCATGTGGTCGGGACGCCCTTGAGTGTGCATCAGGATATAGGGAACACGAAGGTCAGCGACGGTGGCAAACATATCGGGGTCGAACTGTCCGCCGGAAATATCATTGACGATGTCGGCCCCTGCCTCAACCGCCCTACGGGCGGGAAGCGAGAAGCATGTATCCACCGAGATAAGGGCATCGGGATAATGGCTACGCACCAGACGCACCACTGGCTCCAGACGTTCCGCCTCGTCGGCAGGTGAGAGCAGTTGTGCCCCAGGACGGGACGAAACCACGCCAATGTCGATAATGTCGGCTCCCTCGTCGACAATCTGCTTCGCCCGACGCAATATAGAACTCCCGTCGGTGTAGCGCCCACCATCGTAGAAGGAATCCGGCGTGGCGTTGAGGATACCCATCACTACGGGCGAAGTGAACGAGAGCAATTTTTCCCCGCAGGTGATGCTGAATGACAAAAAAGTTGTATCTTTGTACATATTTTGGATTCGTCAAATACAGATTATGTCGACTGATTCTCAACCGACAAAGATGTGCTTGGTACGGCCTTTCTTTTTACAAAGATACAAAAAATTGGAAACAAGGATTAAAAACACCCGAGAAGAATTTGCAGCCGAAGTGAAACGCTGCCGCGATATCTACGAGAAGAAGACCCGCGACTACGGGACCTCGTGGCGCGTGCTGCGTCTCCCTTCGCTCACCGACCAGATATTCATCAAAGCCAACCGCATCCGCAGCATACAGGAAAGCGGCGTGAATTTGGTGGGCGATGATTTCACCGGCGAGTTCGTGGCAATGGTCAACTACTGCGTTATGGCCCTCATCCAGCAGGAGCTGGGCGGCAACGGCGAGATGGAGCTGCCCCTCACCCGGGCGCTGGAGCTCTACGACAAGCACATCAACCGCACCACCGAACTGATGTTCAACAAGAACCACGACTACGGCGAGGCGTGGCGCCAGATGCGCATTAGCTCAATGGTCGACCTGATACTGATGAAACTACGCCGCATCAAGCAGATTGAAGACAACCAAGGAAAGACACTCATCTCCGAAGGGGTGGAAGGCAGCTACATGGACATCATCAATTACTCACTCTTCTGCCTCATCAGATTGACCGAGGATGCCAATCAACAGGCCTGACAACAGCCACATAACAACAGAAACTATAAACAGCCAGAATAATGAAAGAAACTAAAGGAAACCACATTCTGAACATCGTATGCCGTTGGTTTGTCGGCATCGTATTTATTTTCTCGGGATTTGTCAAAGGCGTCGACCCGCTGGGGACGTCGTTCAAGATTCAAGAATACATGACCGCATGGAGCGTGGGCAGCATCACTTTCGAATGGGCGCTGCCTTTCGCCACCGTGTTGTCCGTAGCACTCTGCACGCTGGAATTCACCATCGGCGTCATGCTTCTCACCAACTGCTACCGCCGCCTTACCGCCTGGCTGCTGGGACTGATGATGCTCTTCTTCACCTGCACCACGCTGGCTGACGCCATCTCCAACAAAGTGACCGACTGCGGTTGCTTTGGTGACGCCATCAAACTGACCAACTGGCAGACATTCTGGAAGAACATCGTTCTCATGGTGCCCACAATTATCATATTCATCCAACGCCGTATGCGCTGGAACTATAAACGCCATTTCGAACGCGAGACCCTCATAGCCATCCTCTCTATCGCCGCTATGGTTATCTTCGGCATACGCAACATCAACAACGAGCCCTGCATTGACTTCCGTGCCTGGAAAGTGGGCAACCAGATGATGCCTTTCGGTGAAGACCTCAAAATGGAAAGCTACCTGACCTACAAAGACAAAAGCACCGGCGAGGTGAAAGAATACGTCAGCGCACAGGTGCCCTACCAAGACAGCGTCTGGATGGCCAACCACGAGTTTGTGGACAGCCGTGTGGTGGATCCTTACGAGATTAGTGCCGACGGGTTCTCCATGTTGGGCCCTGACGGCGAAGACAACGCCAAGGATATTATCGGCAATGCCGAATACGTTCTCATAGCCACTATACACCATATCGACAAGTTGAACGACAAAGGCATCAAGACACTCAAGCGGGTGCATCATTTCTGCATGGAAAACAATATCAATTTCATGCTTCTGACCTCAGCGCTCGACGAGGAGGTACAGGCACTCCTCTATCAGAACGGACTCGCCGAAGTGATGTACTATTTCGCCGATGCCACAGCTATCGAGACCATGCTGCG
This sequence comes from uncultured Bacteroidota bacterium, assembly GCA_902766265.1. GTDB lineage: Bacteria > Bacteroidota > Bacteroidia > Bacteroidales > P3 > Colimorpha. The sequence goes on along the minus strand of CACXCY010000108.1, from coordinate 8 downwards.
CTCCAACC
>CACXCY010000107.1 GCA_902766265.1 uncultured Bacteroidota bacterium | reverse complement strand
GCTATCGTGTGCCGAATATCGTGCTGGTGATTGGCGAGAGCTACAACAAGCATCATTCTCAGCTCTATGGCTATCCGAAGCCGACGACACCCTGTCAGATGGCCCTTGCCGAGGAGGGTAGTTTAGTACCATTCACGGATGTCGTGGCGCCGTGGAACCTGACAAGTTTCGTCTTCAAGAATGTCTTGTCGCTGCACACTGTCGGCGAAGAGACCGAGTGGTGCGACGAGCCACTCTTCCCAGAGGTGTTCCGCAATGCGGGCTACCATGTGACATTCATCACCAACCAGTTCCAGCCGAAAGCCAAGGAGGCGGTCTATGATTTCAGCGGCGGTTTCTTCCTGAACGACCCGCAGCTGAGCAAATTGCAGTTTGACGAGCGCAATACCAAGCTCCACCGCTACGACGACGGGGTGCTGAAGGAGTATGATAGTATGAGGAAAGAGGATAGTCTGAGTACGGCGAAGGGGCATTTGGTTATTTTGCATCTGATGGGGTCGCATGTGGAATACCGAGCCCGCTATCCACAGAAGACGTGGCGACGCTTCAAGGCTGATGACTATGACCGTCCTGAGTTGACACGTTACCAGCGGCGGCTCCTGTCAGAATACGACAATTCGCTGCTCTATAACGACTCTATTCTGGCGGAGGTCACCCAGCGGTTCATCGACAAGGATGCCGTTGTGATCTATATGCCAGATCACGGCGAGGAGATCTTCGACGAGAAGCCATACGCCTACGGCCGTACTCACTCCTCAGAGATTGACCGTCGTGTGGCCCGTAGTGAATATGAGATACCTTTCTGGATATGGGGTTCGCCAAAGTATATTGAGAACCACCCTTATGGCTGGCTGGCTATCCAGAATGCCAAGGACCGTCCGATGATGACGGATGTGCTGCCGCACCTGTTGTTGTTCTTAGGCGGCATCTCCACACCACTCTATCATCCGGAGTATAATGTTATCAGTCCCGACTACGACACCAAACGTCCGCGACTGTTGAAAGGAGCGACAGACTATAATAAGGTAATAGACGAAGTCAATAGTGAGAAGTGAAAAGTGAATTGTTGACACGGACGGAATGCTCGGCGATGCGCGGCATAGCCATCATGGCTATCATACTGCACAACTATTGCCATTTTCTCAATGGCATCGTCAGGGAGAACGAGTATCTATGGAAGGTGAACAATGTGAACCGTCTGTGGTATTATCTCCAGCATCCCAGCGATCTGTTGCCAATCCATCTCTTCTCATTCTTCGGGCATTATGGTGTGCCTGTGTTCCTTTTCCTGAGTGGATTCGGACTGGTGATGAAGTATGAGCGTGGGGGAACGGTTTCCGTGGGTATTTGGAAATTCATCAGATACAACTACCTGAAACTCTTCCGCATCTTCATTGTGGGTTTCGTGGCCTTTACGGTCATCGATGCCATCACACCTGGCACCCACCGTTATGAGTGGTTACATGTGTTAGGCATGCTGGGCATGTTCTCTAACCTGTTGGAGCATCCTGCGCAAGTAATATGGCCCGGGCCTTACTGGTATTTCGGTCTGACCCTGCAACTGTATATCGTTTACCGGCTGTTCTTCTATCGCTGGCGGCATTGGACGCTGGTGGTGCTCCTCATCCTGCTGTGCTGGCTATGGCAGGAGGCTTATGTGAATGATGCGGTTATGCTGGAGCGGTTGCGCTATAATTGTGTGGGGGGTATGCTGCCCTTCGGCCTCGGTGTACTGGTGGCTCGTTATCAGGACGTATGCTCTGCTGTCCGTCAGCATCTTCTGCTGTGGGTGGCTGTTCTGCTTCTGTCTACACTGCTGATTGTCGTCATGAGTTTTCAGTTGCAGGCGTGGTTCTGGGTGCCTGTGCTGATTGTGACGGGTACGATTGCACTGGTCAAAGTTCTTCCCGCATCAGTCGTTCGGATATGTGTCTGGCTTGGCGGTATCTCCGCAGCTATCTTCGTGTCTCACCCGATTCTACGTAAGGTGTTCATCCGATTCTATGGACAAGGGGATATCTATGCAGGACTGCTGCTCTATATCGTGGCTGCTGTCTTTGTGGCGTGGCTGTTTATGCAGATTGTCAATCGGATACCAAAACCGAGTGAAAAGTGAAAAAGATTATTGCCTTCGACTTCGACGGAACGCTGACCACGAAAGATACGCTGTTGGTGTTTATCCGATATGTACACGGGACAAAGGCCTTCGTGACGGGATTCCTTCGCTATGCCCCCCTGTTAGTGCTGATGAAGTTGAGTCTCTATCCGAACTATAAGGCCAAGCAGCGGGTGTTCTCCTATTTCTTCAAGGACATGCCGCTGAATCTCTTCAACCGCTATTGCGAGGATTTTGCTGCCGACAACCGCCATCTGTTAAGGTCTCAGGGCATAGAGGCCATCCGTCAGGCGCAGGCAGAGGGTGCAGAGGTGCTCATCGTCAGTGCCTCCATCGACAATTGGGTACGGCCGTTCTTCCCAACCGTTCGCGTGTTAGGGACACAGGTCGAGGTAAAGGATGGCGTTCTGACAGGCCGTTTCCTGACAAGGAATTGTTATGGTCAGGAGAAAGTGAGCCGCATTCTGGCTCTTTATCCCAACCGTTCTGAATACCGTCTGACGGCTTATGGCGACAGTCGTGGTGACAAGGAGCTGCTGGCCTTTGCCGATGAGGGCCATTATAAACCATTCAGGCCATGAGCGTGAGAGAGATGTTGCGAATCCGGCGCGAGGAGCGGCTGCCGGCATTGTTGCTGTTGATGGTGACAACTGCGCTGAATGCGCTGTTTGTGTCTCGTCTCGCACCTTATATGCTTCATGTGTCTAACCGCGGAGAGGTGATGTCCCGTCTGCTGAGTCATTTCCATATTTCAGGCTATGACCCCTTCACCCTGACCATGCTGTCGATATGGAATGTTGACTATAACCCCTATCGTCACCCGCTTTATGCTTTTTTCATCTGGCCTTTCGGACGACTGAACCATTGGTTGCGCCACTGGTTAGGCTTCGACTGCTCGCTGTATATCGCTGCTGTGCTGCTGACCATTGTGGCCATCTATGGCATGATATTCCTGAGACGTATCTTTACGGACGTGATAGGCTTGGGGCAACGGGACGCCAATTTGTTGACGGCTTTCTTCTATTCGATGGCATACGTCATGCTGATGCTGTGTGTGCCTGAGCACTTCCCTTTCTCAATGTTCCTGCTTCTTCTTGTGGCTTACGTGACGGGGATGTGCATCAGGGAGCGACGAGGCCTAGCGGCCTGGCAGACAGTCCTGTTGTTTGTCGTGACGGCAGGTGTCTCATGAAGCAACGGCGTGAAGGTATTTCTGGCAGCCTTGTTCACAAGAGGTCTGCGCAGATTTGTGAAGCCTGCCTATCTGTTGTTAGCTGTCTTGTTGCCAACGGTATTGATATGGGCCTTTGCCGATTATGAGTACCAGAAGATGGTACGTCCGCGTGAGTTGGTGCAGCAGAAGGTGAAGGTGATCAAAAATAAGAAAGAGATCAGCAGACTGGAACAGGAAATGGCTGAGGCTGAGCAGCAGGGGGACAGCCTGTTGGTAGCGGGTTTCCGTGCTTCTATCGAGGCGTTGAAAGAGGATTCGCGATACGACCAGCAGAGCCGTACATTCGACAAATGGCTGGATCTGGAAACACCCCGTGTGGAAGTGATCTCGGCTAATCTTTTCGGTGAGTCTGTCCAGCTGCATCAGGACCATACCTTAGAGGATGGTTTGGGCACGCGTCCGTTGGTGGTACCCTATCGCTGGTGGTTGAACGATGTGGTTGAACTTTTCGTTGTCTTGCTGTTTCTGGGCGGCGTGTGGTATGGTTGTCGGCAAAGGTTCCTGTTGCTGATGCTCTCTTGGATGGCGTTCGATTTGCTAATACACCTTGTCCTTGGTTTCGGCATCAAAGAGGTCTATATCATGAGTCCGCATTGGCTTTTTGTGATTCCGGTGGCCATCGCCTACTTGTTTCTGCGGATTCCCTCGCGTGGCTTACGTCTGGCCTTCCTGGCAATGACGCTTTTCCTTTTCGTCTACAATGGGTATTTGTTAGCAGACTATTTGTTGTAAGGAGACAAGATGGCACCATTCAAGATCTTTAAAGTCAAACCCGAGGAACGCTTGCAGGCTGTAGTGGCACTGGTGGTCATCATCGCCCTCAATGCCTTGTTCATCTACCGGATGCACGATCTGTTTATGCAGGAGGGCTTCGGACCTTACTGGAAGATTTTTGAGCGCGAGGTGCATCTGTCGGGCTACGACCCGCTGACCTATCTGACAGTTAACGACTGGTATGTGCTTTACAATGTGTATCGCCATCCGCTGTTGGCTTTCATGATTTATCCCCTCTATCTGCTGAATGCGGGTCTGTCGTCTCTGTTTGGCGTCAACTTCGTGCAGTACGTTGTCGCTGTGCCGCTGATTTTTGCTTCCTTCTATTCTTACCTTTTTATATATAGGATCAATCGTGAGGTCATCTCGCTGGAACGTCTTGACGCAACGTTGCTTGC
>CACXCY010000106.1 GCA_902766265.1 uncultured Bacteroidota bacterium | reverse complement strand
TTACCATAATGAAGACAGGGGCTCCGGTGGTTACCATTCAGGCGATGAACGCTACTTATATTGGCAACCCTGTGCAGCTTTACGCCAACATGATTTATGGCGACACTGCCAATCTGACCTATGCATGGAGCATCACGGGTGCAACCCCTGCCACCGCCATCACTTCCCAAGTCAATGCCACGTGGAACACGGCCGGTTTGTACCTTGTGCGTCTGACGGCGCGCAATAATATCGGCTCTTGCACCGACAGTATGCTGATACGTGTATATGACTGCGGCGACAGCATCACGACGTTCCCCTACATGGAGGATTTCGAGTATGGGATTGGCTGCTGGCAGGTCATCGATGCCGACAACGACGGCAATGACTGGCAGATCGGCGAAACCGCAGGTAACGCCCATAACGGCAACGGCTATCTCGTATCGCAATCCTACAGTGACGATGAAGGTGCACTGACGCCAGACAACTGGATTGTCAGCCCCGCTATTCGGCTGCCCAACGATGCCTTGGAGCTCTCGTGGTTTGTTCGCCCGGAGTCTGAGTTCTATCCCGAGGAGAATTACAGCGTCTATGTGTCCACCACGGGCGCAACGGTTGCCGACTTCACAACGCAGCTCTTTACGGAGACATTGACCTCTTTCACGGACTACCAGAGGCGTATCGTTTCGCTGTCCGCCTATGCAGGCCAGACCATCCGCATCGCGTTCCGTCACCATGACTGCGAAGACCAGTGGGCTGTCAATATCGACGATGTGACCATCGGTCAGCCGGGCGCTCCCATGGTCGCTATCAGGGGACCTCGCAGTGTGCGTACTTGCGACAGCACGGTGGCTTTCTCGGCCGAGGTGACGAGCACGCTGCCCATCAGCTCCTTCAATTGGAGCATTGCCCCTGCGGGTGTCACGCTGGTGAGCGGTGCCACCGACAGCTCGGCGCTGTTCAATGTGAGCCAGGCCTCAACGGGCACCTATACGGTGACTTTTGTGGCTACCAACGCCAACGGTTCCGATACTGCTACGGCAGCGTTGCGTGTCCTTGAGTGCAATGGCGTCTTGGTGGCTCCCTTTACGGAGACGTTTGCCGACGGACTGGGATGCTGGGGTGCGATTGACGCTGATGGTGACGGTCACAACTGGGAATCGCTGGCCGAGACCTTTGAGCGTCTTGAGATGGATGGTATTGAGGAATACTGCTATAGCGACAGCAATGCGATAGTTTCGTGGTCGTATTATCCCACCGACATGTCGTTCTTCGGCATTGTGGGCGACAGCTTGAACTGCACCGACATTCTGGTTTCGCCCGCAGTACAGCTGGCTGCCGGTCAGGCGTGGAAGCTTACCTTCTACGCCCGCTCGTTTGCGGATGTCTATCCCGATGGGCTGGAAGTGAAGATTGCCACCAGCGCTCCCCGTCAGCTGTCTGACTTCACGGTCGCCTTGATGCCGCGCACGGTGCTGTCCGACTCGGTCTATCGCCAGTTCGTCTACGACATCAGCGCCTATGCGGGACAGAGCATCTATCTGGGATTCATCCATCAGGACAACAATCAGTACGGTCTTCTGCTCGACGATGTATCGGTGATGGAGCAGGTGACGGGCATTGACGGTGTGGCGGAGGACAACGTCATGCTGTTCCCCAATCCCACTGACGGACGTCTCTCGGTGCAGGCCGATGGGCTGCGCCAAGTGGAGGTGCTTGACATGAACGGCCGTAGGGTAGCTCTGTCGGCCGACGGGCATGTCAATTTGTCAGCCCTTGGCAGTGGCATCTATCTTGTGCGGGTGACGACCACCGACGGCGTGAGCGTCCACAAGATTGTGAAGAAATAGTATACGACTGAAAAACAACGCAGAAAACAAGTGCTCGACTCAACGATTTTTTGCCCATGAATAAAACCGAGGGTTTTATGGGTAACAAAACCGAGGGTTTTATCGGGCATAAAACCGAGGGCTTTATTTGGACGTAAAACGGGAGGGGTGCCGGCACCCCTCTCCGAGTCCTTCGGATGAGCGACATATACATTATATTATATAACCACAGTAAGAGATGAGATATACTCCTGAACGTATCGATTCGTTGGCGGCCAACGAGGTGTTTGTCTTTGGAAGCAACCTGGCGGGGATGCATGGCGGTGGTGCCGCCCGTGCAGCCCTGCGGCATTTCGGCGCCGTCATGGGGCAGGGGGTAGGTCTGCAGGGACAGAGCTACGCCATCCCCACCATGCAGGGCGGCGTTGAGACAATACGCCCTTATGTTGATGATTTTATTGACTTTGCACGACAGCATCAGGGGCTGACTTTCCTGGTGACGCGCATCGGATGTGGTATCGCCGGATTCCGCGACGAGGAGATTGCCCCGCTGTTCAAAGCGGCTCTGGGTGTGGCCAACATTGTGCTGCCCAAGAGTTTTGTTGACCTATTGCAATAAACAAACCCAACACTATGCTTCGTAAATTACGTATCATTCTGGCCGTTGTCTGTTTTGTGGCTGTGACCCTGCTGTTCCTCGACTTCACGGGGACGCTCCATGCCTGGTTCGGATGGTTGGCCAAATTGCAGTTCCTCCCCGCCGCGCTGGCTGGCAGCGTGGGTATTGTCATTGCCATTGTGGTGGTTACGCTGCTTGTCGGCCGCATCTACTGCTCGGTCGTTTGTCCGCTTGGCGTGATGCAGGACGGGTTCAACTGGCTTGGTGGCCGCCTGCACAAGAACCGTCACCACTACACCCGCCCCATGACCTGGCTGAGGTGGACGGCATTCGGTCTTTTTGTGTTGCTCATGGTCTTGGGACTGAATGGGCTGGCGTTGCTGCTGGCACCCTACAGCGCCTACGGTCGCATCGCCGCTTCGCTGCTGCAACCCGTATGGCTATGGATCAACAACCTGCTGGCCACCGTGGCCGAGAGGGCAGACAGCTACGCTTTCTACCATGTTGATGTGTGGCTTAAGAGCGGTGTCACCCTCGCGGTGGCTCTCGTCACGCTCATTCTGGTGGGCTTTCTCTCTTTCCGTGGAGGTCGCACCTGGTGCAACACCGTATGTCCTGTGGGCACGGTGCTCGGACTTGTTTCCCGATTCTCGTTGCTGAAGCCGGTCATCGACACCTCCAAGTGTAACGGTTGTCAGAAATGCGCTCGCAACTGCAAGGCGTCATGCATCGACCCTGAGACACATACCATCGACTACAGCCGTTGCGTGGCCTGCATGGACTGTCTCGACAACTGTAACCAGCACGCCATAACATTCTCCAAGGCCAAACGCGGCAAGTGCATCTCCGACGGTGACCTCCAGGGCGAGCATCCGGCAGAGGCGACTGCCGACATGGGTCGTCGCCAGTTCATAGCCATCACAGCCCTTACCGCCGCCGCTACCACCATCAAGGCGCAGGAGAAGACTGTCGACGGTGGGCTGGCCGTCATCGAAGACAAGCAGATACCTACCCGCACCGTCCCCGTGCGCCCTGCCGGTTCCCTCAGCCGTAAGCATTTCGAGAACCATTGCACCGCGTGCCAGCTCTGTGTCAGCGCCTGTCCCAATCACGTCTTGCGCCCATCCAGCGACTTGACCCGCCTTATGCAGCCCGAGATGAGTTTCGAGCGTGGATATTGCCGACCCGAATGCACTCGTTGTGCAGACGCATGTCCCACGGGCGCCATCCGTCGCATTGACGCGGCAGAGAAGAGCAACATCCATATCGGGTTGGCTGTAGTGGTCGCCAAGAACTGTGTGGTTAACACCGACGGTGTGAATTGCGGCAACTGTGCCCGTCACTGTCCCGCCGATGCTATCGTCATGGTTCCCAAGAATCCTGGCGACAATCCCGACTTGCCTATGACGCTGAAGGTGCCCACCGTTGACGAGAACCGTTGCATCGGTTGTGGCGCCTGCGAGAATCTCTGTCCCGCACGGCCTTTCAGTGCCATCTATGTCGAAGGCCGTGACACCCACATCAACGACTAACGACCGAAGGAATATCCCATGAATATGAAGATTATGAACGACAAAAATATTGACCGCAGAACCTTTCTAAAGACCATGGGCGTAGGCACTGTGGCAACGGCCGCTGTGGCCGCTGGATGCAAGTCGCCCAACCAGACTCAGACCGAAGGTGCGGCTCTCGGCCCTGTCCCCACCGACAAGATGACCTATCGTGAGAATCTCCATGGCGACAAGGTGTCGCTGCTGGGCTATGGGTGTATGCGATTGCCTACCATCGAAGGCGAGAGTGGTCGGGAACAGGACCAGGAGCTTGACCAGGATAAGGTCAACGAGCTGCTGGACTATGCCATAGCCCATGGTGTCAACCTCTTCGATACGGCTCCCCCTTATTGCAAAGGTCGTAGCGAGCATGCTGTCGGCATTGCCTTGAGTCGTCACAATCGCAGCGAATATTACGTCAGCACCAAACTCTCCAACTTCAATCCCAAGTTCTGGAGTCGGCAAGCAAGTATCGACCTATATCATAATTCTATGAAAGAGTTGCATACCGACTACTTGGACTATTATATGCTCCACAGCTGTGGTGGCACGGCTACCGACCTCCAGGGTAACAAGTTGGACTCCATGCAGACGTTGAAGGCCCGTTTCTTTGACAACGGTATGCTCGACTATCTCATGGCTGAGCGTGAAGCTGGACGCATCCGTAACCTTGGGTTCTCCTACCACGGCGATGTCAACGTGTTCAATTACTTACTATCGCTCAATGACCAAGTGCATTGGGACCATGTGCTGATACAACATAATTATAGCGACTGGCACCACGCTGCCGAATACAACACCGATTCCGAGTATTTGTACGGTGAGTTGGCCAAACGCAATATTCCCGTCTTCGTCATGGA
>CACXCY010000105.1 GCA_902766265.1 uncultured Bacteroidota bacterium | reverse complement strand
GGGGCCGACCACAGCACCAGATTGTCGACCCACAGGCAGGAGCCCTGCTGCATGTTGGCATTGGCGGAGGAGACGATGGCCACGATGAGCGAGTCGGGCTGCACATTGGGAGAGCCAGGGACAAAGGCGCTCAGGGGCAGGTATTCCACCTCGAAGGGGGTATAGACGGAGGTGTCAATCATGGCGAGGTTGATGCCGATACCCACGATGTCGCGCTGGTGCGTAACGGTGTTGTAGTGGGTGCCCAGCATGATGGCGCCGCCGTTGTCGCCCTCGACAGCGGAGTGGAACTTATAGCTGCCGGTGAGACGACCCGGACGGAGACCGCCGAGGGGTATGCCGCCGGTAATAAATTCGTTGACATCCATGGCGAGCAACGTAGGCAGCGCGGACAAGAGATCGCCGCCACCCGAGAGGAGGTTGGAGATGATGGGCATCAAGGCGTCGATGTCGACTTGTCCCGTGGAGAGAATGGAGGGGATGACCTGCGAGGTGAGCGAGGTGTCGATTGAGCTGCCGGCGAGACTTAGCACCGTGGAATTGACGATATCGCTTATCATGAGGGTCTGCAGCTTGACCGCTGTGTTGCTGTCGGGCACGGCTGCGGTGTCGGGGCTGGCAAGCACAACGGGTATCGAGGTGTTGATATTCACCGACATGCCCATGAAAGTCACCGACTGATTGACAGGATAAGCCAGGTAGTCCCATCCGGAAGGGGTGGTGTAGGCACTGTATACCGGCAGGTTGAAAAACAATACCGATACGTTGTAGCCCGAATGACTGTCCCACTGCTCGAAGCTGCTGTTGGGCAGCAGAATGGGTACCTGTGCACGGAGCGTGCCACCCGCAAGCAGCAGACAGCAAAACATAGAAAGGATGGTCTTTTTCATAAATGATAGATTATGTATATAATTGTTCAATGTCTGTTTTTCAGAGTGCAAAATTACACTTTTTTTTTGAATATAGCAAAAAAAAGCCCCTCCAATGAGGGGCCATTCTGTTTTTTTCGTCCACCTCGCAGGGGAGGGGACGTTCGGTTAACCGACGTTGCAGCCGGGGGCGACCACGTCGCTGGGGGTGAGGAGCACCAGGCGGCCGTCTTTGTCTTCGGCGCTGAGTATCATGCCCTGGCTCTCGACGCCCTTGAGCTTGCGCGGCGGGAAGTTGGCGATGAAGCAGACCTGACGGCCCACGAGTTTCTCGGGCTCGGTGTAGTATTTGGCGATACCACTGACGATGGTGCGGGGGGTGCCGGTGCCGTCGTCGAGCTTGAACTGCAGCAGTTTGTCGGCTTTGGGCACCTTGCAACACTCAAGGATGGTGGCCACGCGGATGTCCATGCGGCCGAAGTCGTCGATGGTGACATTCTCCTTGACGGCGGCGGGCTGCCAGGCGTTGAGGGCATTGGCCTCCTTGGTAGCCTGGAGCTTGTCGACCTGGGCCTGGATGGTCTCGTCACTGATTTGCTCGAAGAGCAGCTCGGGTGTGCCGATTTGGTGGCCTTCCATGAGGAGGTCGGCGCGGCCGGCGTCCTGCCAGCCTTTGGCGGGGAGGTTGAGCATCAAGTGGAGCTTGTCGGCCGTGAAGGGCAGGAAGGGGGCGCAAAGGACCGCCAGATTGGCGCAAATCTGCAGCGAGAGGTTCATCACCGTGGCGGTGCGCTCAGGGTCGCTCTTGATGAGCTTCCAAGGCTCGGTGTCGGTGAGGTATTTGTTGCCCAGACGGGCGAGGTTCATCATCTCGGCCAAGGCCTCGCGGAAGCGGTAGGTCTCGATGCTGCGGCCTATGCGCTCGGGGAAGGTGGCAAGCTCCTTGACAAGCTCCTGCTCGGTTTGGCCGAGAGGACCGCAAGCGGGCACTTTGCCACCGTAAAATTTGTGCGTGAGCACGAGGGTTCGGTTGACGAAGTTGCCGAGGATGGCGACGAGTTCGCTGTTGTTCTTCAGCTGGAAGTCTTTCCAAGTGAAGTCGTTGTCCTTGGTTTCGGGGGCGTTGCTACAGAGGGTGTAGCGGAGCACGTCCTGCTTGCCGGGGAACTCCTGCAGGTATTCGTGCAGCCATACTGCCCAGTTGCGCGAGGTGGAAATCTTGTCACCCTCAAGGTTGAGGAACTCGTTGGCTGGTACATTGGCGGG
>CACXCY010000104.1 GCA_902766265.1 uncultured Bacteroidota bacterium | reverse complement strand
TAACCTCCACCACGTTACATTGTAACCTCCACCACGTTACATTGTAACCTCCACCACGTTACATTGTAACCTCCACCACGTTACATCGTCACGTCCTCCACGTTACATCGTCGCGTCCTCCACGTTACATTGTCACGTCCCCCACGTGACAATGTCGCGTCCTCCACGTGACATTGTCGAGGTCTCGGGTCGACATTGTCGAGGTCTCGGGTCGACATTGTCGAGGTCTCGGGTCGACATTGTCGAGGTCTCGGGTCGACAATGACGTTGCAGGGCCCCGCCGGCGTCCGCCGGCGGGGCCCAACTCAGCGACAAAGGCACAGAATACACGGATGTTCGCATTTTTTTGCCCCCGACAAGCCGACGGTTGCCTTATTTAATGTATCTTTGCAACCAGTTACGCCCCACCCCGCGACATCGGGCAGAGGCCATAACCACTTATCAATCACACACAATGGCGACAACCACCAGCATCACGGAGCGACAGCTGCTGTCCGACTTGGCCGCAGGCCAATACAGCCCCGTCTACCTCCTCACCGGCGAGGAGAACTATTATATCGACAAAATCTCCAACTATTTCGAAGAGCACACCGTGGCCACCGAAAACCGCGACTTCGACCAAACGGTCGTCTACGGACGCGACACCAACATGAAAGCCGTCGTCGACACCGCCAAGCGCTACCCCATGCTCTCGCCCCGCCAGCTCGTGCTCGTCAAAGAGGCCCAGGACATCCCCATCCGCGAATGGGAAGCCCTCGTCGCCTACCTCGACAACCCCCAGCCCACCACCGTGCTCGTCCTCTGCTACCGCCACAAAGACATGGACAAACGCACCAGCGTCTACAAGGCCCTCGGCAAGAAAGGCGTCGTCTTCGAAGGCCGCCACCCGCGCGACTACGAGATGCCCGCCTGGATAGCCACCTACGTCAAAGACCACGGCTACGCCATCACCGAACGCGCCGCCACCATCATCGCCGAAAACATCGGCAACGACCTCGGCAACGTCAGCAACGAAGTGGACAAGCTCTTCGTCGCCCTCCCCGCAGGAACCACCATCAACGACGAAATCGTCGAACGCAACATCGGCATCAGCAAAGACTACAACATCTTCGAACTCCAGAAAGCCATCGCCCAGCGCAACGTCGTCCTCTGCACCCGCATCGTCAACTACTGCGCCGCCAACCCCAAAGAACTGCCCATCCAGATGGTCGTCGCCACACTCTACTCCTACTTCACCAAAGCCATGGCCTACATCCAGCTCACCGACAAGAAAGACGCCGCCAAGGCCATCGGCGTGTCGCCCTACGCCCTCAAAGACTACGACATCGTGGCCCGCAACTACAACCTCAACAAACTCGCCTCCTGCATCGGCTACCTCCGCGACACCGACCTCAGAAGCAAAGGCGTGCACAACGCCGGCACCGTGACCGACAGCGAACTGCTGAAAGAGCTCCTCTTCAAAATCATCCACTAACCGGCACCGCACCACGCACCACCTCCCCATGACCCAGATTGCCCGCACCATACTCCTGCTCCTGCTGACCGCCGCCTCCCTGGCCGCCACAGCACAGAACACCGTCAAAGGCGTGCTCTACGACGACGCCACCGGCGAGGCCATACCCTTCGCCAACGTGGTGCTCGACGGCACCTCCCACGGCGCCGCCACCGACCTCAACGGATTCTTCATCATCTCCAAAGTACCCAACGGCACCTACCTGCTCCGCATACGCTACGTCGGCTATCAGGAACACACCGAACAAATCACCCTCGCCAAAGGACAGTCGCTCCGACTCAACATCAAGCTCAAGCCCACCGCCGCCATGCTCAACGACGTGGTGATAACAGGCAACCGCGCCGAGGAACGCCGCATGGAGACACAGGTGTCCGTCGAGAAAATCACCGCCTCGCAGATACAGCAGATGCCCTCCATCGGCGGACAAGCCGACCTGGCACAGTACCTGCAGGTGCTGCCCGGCGTCAACTCCACCGGCGACCAGGGCGGACAGCTCTACATCCGCGGCGGCTCCATGATACAGAACCTCACGCTGCTCGACGGCATGATTGTCTACAACCCCTTCCATTCCATAGGACTCTACTCCATCTTCGAGACCGATGTCATCCTCAACGCCGACGTCTATACCGGCGGCTTCGGCGCCGAATACGGCGGACGACTCTCCTCGGTCATGGACATCACCACCCGCGACGGCAACAAGAAACGCCACACCGGCAAGCTAACCCTCAACACTTTCGGCGCAGGACTGATAGCCGAAGGACCGCTGAAAAGGGAGACGGCCGACAACCCGACAACCGTCACCTACCTGCTGACGGCCAAGAACTCCTACCTCTCCAAGACCTCCACGGCGGTGTATTCCTATATCGACGGAGGACTGCCGTTCGACTTCCTGGACCTGTACGGCAAGCTGTCGTTCAACACCGGTACGGGAAGCAAACTCAACCTGTTCGGTTTCCGTTTCGACGACCAGGTGTTGGGCTACAAGGCCATCGCCGACTACCACTGGCGCAACTACGGCGTGGGAGGCAACTTCGTGCTCGTGACGGGCACCTCGTCCATCCTCGACGGTGCCGTGGCCTATTCCGACTATCTGGTGCGGCTGGACGACAACAGCCAGAAGGACAAGTACAGCGGCATCAGCAGCTTCAACGCCACCATCAACGTGACCAACTTCTTCGGCAAGAACAAGCTGAAAGGCGGCATCAGCATGGAGGGCTACACCACGGAATACCACTACACGAACGCCTACGGCATCACACAGGAACAGGACGAACACACAACCAATGTCTCGGCCTACGCATCCTACCACATCAAGTCGGGCGACTGGATTGTCGACCCGGGGGTTCGGCTGGTGTACTACGTATCGCTTAGCGAGCCGAGCGTGGAGCCGCGTCTGGCAGCCAAGTGGAACGCCTCCGACCGGCTACGCGTCAAGCTGGCCGGCGGACTGTACAGCCAGATTATCCTCGATGCCCGCTCGGACAACGACATCGTCAACCTGTTCAGCGGCTTCCTCACCGGTTCGGGACAGCTGAACAAGCCCCGCACCTTCCTCGGCGACACGATGAACTGCGTGCAACGCGCCCAGCACCTGGTGGCCGGCATGGAATACGACATCACGGAGCATCTGAGCGCCAACGTGGAGGGCTACCTGAAGAATTTCAGCCAGCTGCTCAACATGAACCACCACCAGATGTACGACCAGTCGGATCCTGCCTACCAGCCGGGCGCCATCTACGAGAAGCCGCAGTACTATATGACCGATTTCATCTTCGAGAAGGGCTACGCCACGGGCGTGGACGTGTCGCTGTGCTATGACGTGGAGCGACTCTATGTATGGGGCACCTACTCGCTCGGCTACGTGAGGCGCACGGGTCCCGTGGAGACCTACACGCCCCACTACGACCGCCGCCACACGGTGAACCTGCTGGCCACCTACTCGCTGGGCGACCAGAAGCAATGGGAACTGAGCGGACGCTGGAGCTTCGGCAGCGGATTCCCCTACACGCAGACGCTGGGCGTATACGAGAATGTCACCTTCAGCGACGGCATCGGCAGCGACTACTGGAACACCAACGGCACTTTCGGCTCCCACTACGGCGAACTCTACGGCGGACGGATGCCCAACTACCACCGCATGGACCTGGGCATGAAGCGCCGCTTCTCCATCGGACGCCGCAGCATCCTGGACCTCAACGTGAGCGTGACCAATGTCTACAACCGCAACAACATCTTCTATTTCGACCGCATATCGTTCGAACGGGTCGACCAGCTGCCCATCATGCTGAGCGCCGGCATCAACCTTACTTTCTGACAATACCCATTATCATTCGCGATAATACCCATTATTGTCGACAATAATACCCATTACCGTCGACAATAATACCCATTATCATTCGCGATAATACCCATTACCGTTGGGAACGGTGCACCGCCCTCCTCGGAGGAGATGGAAAAAGATTGGAAAGATGACGGCAGAAAACTACCGGATGTCGGCCCAATTGATGGGCGACAGCCCCTGCTGCTGCAACAAGGCGTTGCATTGCGAGAAATGGCGGCAGCCGAAGAACCCCCTGTAGGCCGACAGCGGCGAGGGATGCGCAGCCGTAAGCACATGATGCCTCGACGTGTCGATAAGCCGGCTTTTGGCAATGGCATAGCTGCCCCACAGCAGGAACACAATGCCGTCGCGACGCTCGGACAGCGCACTGATGGCTGCGTCTGTGAACGTCTCCCAGCCATGCCGCTGATGCGACCCCGCCTGATGCGCCCTCACCGTCAACGTAGCGTTGAGCAGCAGCACCCCCTGCTCCGCCCATCCGCTCAGGTCGCCATGGCGCGTGGTCAGCTCAAGCCCCAGGTCGCTGTTGATTTCCTTGATAATGTTGACAAGCGACGGAGGCACCGCCACGCCGTCGGGCACCGAGAAGCACAGCCCCTGCGCCTGCCCTGGCTCATGGTAGGGGTCCTGGCCGAGGATGACCGCCTTGACACTGGAGAAAGGCGTGCGGTCGAAAGCCGCAAAGATATCCCCACCCTTCGGATAGCAGGTGTACTGCTGGCGCTCCGCCACCAGAAAATCCTTCAACTGGGAGAAATAAGGCGCCTCAAACTGGGGTTTCAGCACCTCGTACCACGAAGCATCAATCTTGACCGTACCCATCGCAACAGAACTTATACAATAAACGGATTGCCCAACTGCTCCTCCCTGATGGTGCTGCATTCGCCATGCCCAGGGAGCACATCGTAATCGCCGTCAAGCGTCATCACCCGCGACTTCAGCTTCTCCATCAGCAGATTGTAGTCGCCGCCCGGCAGGTCAGTCCGACCTATGCTGCCACGGAAGAGAGCATCGCCCGTCAGCACCACATGCTCGTCGGGCAGCACATAGCACATGCTTCCTGGACAGTGGCCTGGCACAAAGCGACATTCAATCCTCCCCTTGCCGAGGGGAAGCACATCGTCGTCCTGAATGGCCCTGACCTCAAGGTCGCTCATCTCCCGCACGTCGAAACCCATCACCGAACCATACGCCTCGCACTGCCGCAGCAGCTTGGTACCGTCGGGATGCATCGTGACAGGCAGCCCATAGCGTACACACGCCTGCCGCAGTCCGGCGACGTGGTCCACATGTGCATGAGTGAGAAGGATATATGAGGGCGTGAGATGCTGTTCCTCGATGTACTGCGTAACCTGCGCATCCTCGTACGAGGCCTCCGCCGCCGGGTCGACAATGGCGCACTGCTTCGACTCTGGGTCGGAAACTACGTAGCAGTTAGTTCCAAAATGATTGAATGTAAAACGCTTAATCATAATTGTGCCGTATACTATGTTTTTCAGAAAGACCAACCCATACGGATGGCGAATTGGGTGGTAATAAAGTTTGGAAATAGATTATAGAAAACCGTATTGGGAAGACGATAGTAATCCGTTATAAGCATCCCGAAAGTCTCCTCGATTGTGAGACCAAAAGGTATATTCTGCTTGAGACCGAATACAATGGATGGGCGAATTGCATGTTCGCTGACCCTGTAGGATTCCGTGTGAATATCCCAGCCATCGTTACCCGTATAGCATTCGAAACGCTCCCATATTTGGGCAAAATTGATACCCAAACCAACAAAGGGCATCACCCCCGCACGACGCTGGTCGTTGAGATAGAAGCGGCACTGCGGTTGCAAGAAAATAGCACGGTTGGTCACGGCTTGTGATCTGGATTTTTGAAGGGCACCTCCTATATCCATGACTGCAGCCCAACGGGGTGCTATATTGTACTCATAGTTGACATCCATGATGAATGACCCAGAAGGAATAATAAAAATGGCCGACAGGAGATTTGTTTTCAGCGAGTGGCGGGCTATGCCGTCTTCCGAGTGTTGAGCATGGACAGGAGTAAGGCACATCAGCCCGACCAACAACAGGACAACCCGTTTCATCTCAGCACTCCCTCCCTCTTTGTGCTATCGGTCGATGTAGTATCGGGATAATGAGGTCTCCGAGGTGATTTCCAACAGCCCGGCCACACCTCGATTGTGTCGTTTCTATAAAAAACGTCCCAATAAAGTGTATCGCCGCCATAGGTAATAAGCAAGTGGTTTTCTGGCCTTGTCATCTTTGCTTCTGCCGATGTCATATAGGGATTGTCAAATCCATGAATGTATTGGAAACCCCACCGCCCTTGAATGTTAGTGACAGCATAGCCAAGATATACTTTATATGTTGGGTCCAAATCTTCCGTCTCGTGGAAATATAGGGTGTCGCCTGCAATGGCAGCGGTCTTGGTACTGTCTGTATAAAGCGTGCCACGGATAACGTAGTCCGTATGACTTTCACAGCCCACCAATAGCAGTGTCACTATCGGAAGAACAAACAATATTGCGCTTCTTCTCATAGCAGGTGACTGACGCGATGATTAATTCTTACTAAACCACATGTCAAATTCTTCCCTTTTAAGGGCAGGAATATCGAGTTTCATCTTCTTGCGGAGACCTCCCAAGTCGTTGAATAGTTTATTGGGATTGGCCTCTTCCAGCTGGGCGATGGTGTTGATGCCGGCCTTGCGCAACACGGGAATCCACTCCTCTGCCACGCCGTGCGCCTTGAAATCCTCGTCGGTCGAGACCGTGGGCTTCTTCTCGGGACGCATCTGGGGGAAGAAGAGTACATCCTGTATGCTTTCCTGCCCTGTCATCATCATGACCAGTCGGTCGATACCGATGCCCATGCCCGACGTGGGAGGCATACCATACTCCAAAGCACGGACAAAGTCCATGTCGATGAACATGGCCTCGTCGTCGCCCCTCTCACTCAGCCGCAGCTGCTCCTGGAAGCGGCTCAGCTGGTCGATGGGGTCGTTCAGCTCACTATAAGCATTGGCCAGTTCTTTGCCGTTGACAAACAACTCAAAGCGCTCGGTCAGCTCGGGATTGTCGCGATGACGTTTGCAGAGCGGCGACATCTCGATAGGATAGTCGGTGACAAAGGTGGGCTGGATAAGCAACGGCTCGCACTTCTCGCCGAAGATGGCATCAATCAGCTTGCCCTTGCCCATGGTGTCGTCCACCTCCACATTCAGGGCCTTGCAAGTCTCACGCAGCTGCTGTTCGTCCATATTGGCCACCTCGTAACCCGTCTGCTCCTTGATAAGTTCGCACATGGGAGCCCGACGGAAGGGAGCGCCGAAATCAATCTCGTTGCCCCACACATTGACCTTCGTCGTGCCATGCAGCGTCATGGCGATACGTCCCAGCATCTGCTCCACAAAGGACATCATCCAGTTGTAGTCCTTATAGGCCACGTATATCTCCATACAGGTGAATTCAGGGTTGTGGGTACGGTCCATGCCCTCGTTGCGGAAGTTGCGGCTGAACTCGTACACACCTGCATAGCCACCAACGATGAGGCGCTTCAGATAGAGCTCGTCAGCGATACGCAGATACAGGTCTATGTCCAGAGTGTTGTGATGCGTGATAAACGGACGGGCGGCAGCGCCTCCGGGGATGACTTGCAGCACCGGGGTCTCCACCTCGAGATAGCCCCGTTCGTTGAAGAAATCGCGCATCGTGTTGATAATCTTTGCCCGCTGGACAAAAGTCTCACGCACCTGCGGATTGACGATAAGGTCGACATAACGCATGCGGTAGCGCTGCTCCGCGTCGGTAAAAGCATCGTACACCACGCCATCCTTCTCCTTGACGATGGGCAGCGGACGAAGCGACTTGCTCAGCACCGTCAGTTCCTTCACATGGATAGAGGTCTCGCCCATCTGTGTGACAAACACATAGCCCTTCACGCCGATGATATCGCCAATGTCGAGCAGACGCTTGAAGACTGTATTGTACATCGTCTTGTCCTCACCCGGGCATATCTCATCACGCTTCACATACAACTGTATACGGCCATAGGGGTCCTGCAATTCCACAAACGATGCGGCACCCATGATACGACGGCTCATGATACGGCCGGCAATGCTGACATTCTGGAACGGCAGGGCGGCACCTTCGGGAGCGTCCTTGGGAAACTGTTCCAATATCTCGTTCGACCGGGCGTTGACCTCATACAGATTGGCCGGATAGGGGTTGATGCCCAACTTCTTCAATTCCTCAAGAGAATTTCTACGGATTTGTTCTTGCTCGCTTAACTCTAACATATATTATATATTTTAGTATTCAATAATTTATTGCGCCCGCGCCCTCACCACAGGCACGGCGGAGATGCTGCAAAGTTACAAAAAAGTTGGCAAACACACCCAAGAATACACCCAATGCGGCCTGGAATATCACCTATGGATTTTCACCTGCGCGACCTTGTGTGTTCCGCTGGCGAGGGTCGACAATGTCCACTCCCGTCAACAAACATAACTATCACCGTATTATCAGCCGTTTATGCAATCCACGAAACCTCACCGGATGCCACCCTCGCTATAGGTGCCCACAAAACCGTGCTTTTATGGTCAATAAAACCGTGCTTTTGTTGCCTATAAAACCGCGCTTTTGTTGGGCATAAAACCGAGGGTCTTGTCCCCCCCCCTTACGAAGCATTGAACTCCATACTGCTAACATTTAGCGACGGGCTCTATAAAAAACAATATACAATGTCACATTTCGGGTGTGTTTGTCGTTTAATAGTTGAATCGATTCAAAGAAACAAATTGTATAACTCAAATAACACTAATTTCATGAATACAATGTCAATTTTACTTGCTGCAAATTCATGGGACTTCCCAGAAGCTATTGATGAATTTACAGGTTTTGTATCCGCAATACTGCTAATGGGCTTGCCCATAGTGATAGCGATACTCGTCTACCGCCGCAAGGTGAATGAAACCAACAAGCGAGCCCAGGTGCTTATGACCGCCTTGGAAAAGAATGCAGGAACAGTGCCGGAAGAACTTATCAAGAATCTCAACAAGCCACAAAAGAGTATCAAAGAAAAGCTGCTAGGAAAATTGCTGTGGGGCATACTCTTCAGTTTGGCAGGACTGGGACTCGTCATCGCAGTAATCGTCGAATATCGTACAGAAGTTGATTGTGAGTTCGATGCTGATTTCTTGGCCATAGGATTAATCTTGATAGCTGTGGGGGTGGCGTTTCTGGTTTACTATTTTGTCGGTTGCCGTGCGTTGCAGAAGGAGATTGAGGCCGAGGAAAAAGAAAAAAGTGTTTGAATTTTGATGATTACTAAGGGACGATGACAAGGGAGAGATTCATCGAGCTGGTGACAGCCGAGCAGGAGCCATTGCGACGGTTCCTGCTTGCCCTGTGTGGAGGCAACCGTGCCACTGCCGAGGATATCGCACAAGATGCACTCATCAAGGCATACCTTGCTTCAGGTGAGTATGTGGAACGTTGTAAGTTCCGCACATGGCTCTTCAAAATTGCCTATCGGACATTTCTTGACTACACCAAACAGCCGCATCACCTGATCGAACCGCTTGACGAAAATACAGCAAATAATATGGTCCAATCCGATAACATGTTGGTCACTCCTACCGACACAGCATTCCGTTACGAATCACTATATTATGCAATCAAACAACTACCTGAACAATCGCGTGTCGCCATATTTCTTTACCACATCGAGGGCTATTCCATCGGCGACATCGCCACTATCACACATTGCAACCCCATAGCCGTGCGCCAAAGGTTGTCACGTGGATTAAAACGCCTAAAAACAATCCTAAGAAGATGAAAAGGAACGAAACGCTCAAAGCAATGCTCTCCGAATTCCGACCAGACCTCGGTAATAGCAATGAATATATCTGTAATCTGCAACAGCGGCTGGAAACCATCGAAACGGTAAAACGGATGTATGAGGAAGAACGTAGACGGATGCGCAGCAAGTTGGTCGTAGCTTTCGTCTCTGGGGGAATCGTGGGAATGGCAATGTCCATCTACCTCTTGGTACATCCATTCACGCTGATAACACCATTTCAGCATTCCTCGATCAAAAATCCACAGGATATCCTTCTCCTTTCCGATTGGATTGCTGCAAATGTCGATAGCATACTCACCATTCTGTCTATACCGGTGTTCAGTGTCTTGGCTGCCACTCTCTGCACATTGATTTACCAGATATTAAAGAAAGACTATTCTTCAATAACAGTATTCCACTGGCAATAAATGATGATATCCATAAAGGCAAGCGAGCCGCCCTGCAGGGCGGCTCGCTTAGCGTTTGAGTATTCCTTATAGGATC
>CACXCY010000103.1 GCA_902766265.1 uncultured Bacteroidota bacterium | reverse complement strand
GCTGAAGTCCGAGGGCAAAATCAAGCATATCGGCATGAGCAGCCACAATCCCGCTGTGGCCCTCGCCGCCGCCAAAAGCGGGCTGGTAGAGGTTATCATGTTCAGCATCAACCCCGCATTCGACCGCGTGGTGTCCGGCGCCGACGCCTGGAACCCAGAAAGCTACAAGAACATGCTGCCCGGCATCGACCCCGTGCGGCAAGAGCTCTACGACTACTGCGCCCAGAACGGTATTGCCATCGTGGTGATGAAGGTGTTCGGAGGAGGAGGACGCCTGCTCGACGCCGACAGATCGCCTCTCGGTTTCGCCCTCACCACGACGCAATGTCTGGCGTATGCACTCGCCAAGCCCTGCGTGTCGGTAGCCCTGTGCGGCACCAGCAACGTGGAACAGCTGGTGGAGGACCTGCGCTACGTGAACGCCACCGAACAAGAGAAAGCGTACAACACCGCCCTGCAAAACATCGGGAGCGCCCTCGCCGACAAAGCGGCGACCTCCCAAGCCACCACTTTCACTACCACCACGGAAAGCACCCCGACGGCATCGCAGAGCTGCGCCAGGCAGGCCGACTGCGGCAACTGTACCTACTGCGGACATTGCTCCCCCTGCCCCGTGGGCATCAACATCGCCCGGGTGAACCAGCTGCTCGACAAAGCCAAAGGGCACAAGACCGTCCCCTCCGATGTGGCAGCCGAATACAAAGCGCTGGAGCACCACGCCAGCGAGTGCATCGGCTGCGGCGCCTGCGAACGGCGCTGCCCCTTCGACGTCCCCGTGCGACAGAAGATGCAGGAAGCCGCCCAGACCTTCGGCTATTGACCCCGCAAGGAGCTTCTTTAAAAACCAAATAATACGCTCGTTTGTTGGAAGATACAGCAACATCCACCCAATATGCCCTCCGTCAGCAAAAACAAGACAAATTTGATAACTTCTACCTCATTTTGAGCAATATCAAAACAGCATTCATACTGGGAGGCAACGAAAAAGCAGATTTATAAATACATAAAAATCAATAAATTCTAATCTATCAACAAAAAAAAGTTCATAAAGTCCTTGCCAAATCAAAATTAAGTAGTACTTTTGCAACTCCAAAACAAAAAGAAAATGGCAAAGAAAAATAAAGACGCAAGAGTGCAGGTAATATTGGAATGCACCGAGCAGAAGAACAGCGGAGTACCCGGTATGTCGCGTTACGTCACGACCAAGAACAAGAAGAACACCCCTGAACGTCTGGAACTGAAGAAATACAACCCGTTCCTGAAGAAAGTCACCGTACACAAAGAAATCAAATAATAAGGAAGGAATAGAACTATGGCAAAGAAAGTTGTTGCAACCCTGAAGACCGCCACAGGCAAGAGCTATGCGAAAGTTATCCGCATGGTGCGCTCGCCCAAGACCAATGCCTATACATTCGCAGAGGAAGTGATTCCCTCTGACAGCGTCCAGGAATACTTGAAGAAGAAATAATTTTTATTGAATAAATCTCCCCGAACAAGGGAATTTTATGGGTTTTCATAATGAGAGTTCCTGCTGTGAAGCAGGAGCTTTTTTTTATGTCCCTGCGGCATATCTCCACTTTTTTTCGTATCTTTGCAAAATCTATTATCTAAACGCTATGGGATTGTTCTCCATTTTCAGTAAAGAGAAGAAAGCCACGCTGGACAGCGGACTTGCCAGAACCAAGGAAGGATTCTTCGCCAAACTCTCCAAGACGGTGCTGGGCAAATCGTCGGTCGACGACGAGGTGCTCGACAACCTGGAAGAGATGCTCATCTCGTCGGATGTTGGCGTGGACACCACCCTGAAAATCATCGCCAACATACAAGATCGCGTGAAGCGCGACAAATATATCGGCATCGGCGAGCTGAACGGCATCCTCAAAGGGGAGATTGCCACGTTGCTGAACCAGCACCACAACGACGAGTTCGAAGACTTTGCCTCCCCGCTGCCCAAGAAACCCTACGTCATCCTCGTGGTGGGCGTCAATGGTGTAGGCAAGACCACCACCATCGGCAAACTCGCCTACCAGTTCAAGCAAGCCGGCAAAAGCGTGATGCTGGGCGCCAGCGACACCTTCCGCGCTGCCGCCGTGGATCAGCTCACCATATGGAGCGAGCGCGTGGGCGTGCCCATCGTGCAACAGGGCATGAACGCCGACCCCGCCTCGGTGGCATACGACACGCTGCAATCGGCCTTAGCCAAAGACACCGACGTCGTGCTGATTGACACCGCCGGACGGTTGCACAACAAGGTAGGGCTGATGAACGAGCTAACCAAGATAAAGAAAGTGATGCAGAAGCTGGTGCCCGACGCGCCGCACGAAGTGCTGCTGGTGCTGGATGCCTCCACCGGACAGAACGCCATCGAGCAGGCACGCCAGTTCACCGCCGCCACCGAGGTCAACGCCCTCGCCGTCACCAAGCTGGACGGCACCGCCAAGGGCGGTGTCATCGTCGGCATCAGCGACCAATTCAAGATACCCGTGCGATATATAGGCCTCGGCGAGAGAATGACCGACCTGCAGGTCTTCAACGCCTACGAATTTGTAGAATCGCTCTTCGGGGAGAAATAGCATCCATGAAAGTAAACATCATCACCCTCGGATGCTCCAAGAACACCGTTGACTCGGAGAACATCGCCGGCCATCTGCGCAAAGCCGGCATCGACGTCTACTTCGACCGCGCAAAGAACGACTGCGATGTGGTCATCGTGAACACCTGCGGCTTTATCGGCGACGCCAAGGAAGAGTCGGTCAACACGTTGCTGCAACAAGTGGAAGTCAAAACCAACGGCCGCAAACGCCGCCGTATCATCGCAGCCGGATGCCTGGTGGAGCGCTACCGCGACGAGCTGCGGCGCGAGATTCCCGAGATTGATGCCTTCTATGGCGTCCACGAGTGGGACGACCTGATAAAATCCCTGGTACGCGACAGCCGCGGACCCTTCGAAGCCGAACGTACCCTCAGCACCCCGACGCACTATGGCTACCTCAAGATCTCGGAGGGCTGCAACCGCCGATGCGCCTACTGCGCCATACCGATGATACGCGGCGCCCACAAATCGCGCCCCATCGACGACCTCGTGGCCGAAGCGCAACAGATGGTTGAAGGCGGCGTGAAGGAGATTATCGTCATCGCACAGGACACCACCTACTACGGCCGCGACCTCTACGGCCGTTGCCGGTTGGGCGACTTGCTGGAGCGGCTCGCCACCGAGAGCGGCGCCGCCTGGATACGCCTGCACTACACCTTCCCCACCTCGTTTCCCGAAGACGCCATCGAGGTGATACGCCGACACGACAATATCTGCAACTACATAGACATTCCCCTGCAGCACATCGACAGCGGCATCCTGCGTTCCATGCAACGCGGCATCGACCGCGAGGGGACGCTATGCCTGCTGGAGAAATTCCGCCAGCAGCTGCCCGACGTAGCCATACGCACCACCCTCATCGTGGGATACCCCGGCGAGACAGAAGAGCAATTCCAAGAGCTCAAACAGTTTGTGGCCGACACACGCTTCGACCGCATGGGCGTTTTCGCCTATTCCCCCGAGGAAGGCACCCCGGCTTACGCCCTCGGCGACCCTGTGGAGGAGGCGGAAAAACAACGCCGCGTCGACGAGCTGATGGCGCTGCAGGAGCAGATATCGCTCGAGAAGAACGAAGCCAAAGTGGGACACACCTTCAAAACCATCATCGACCGCCAAGAAAGCGACTACTGGGTGGGGCGCACAGAGTACGACTCGCCCGAGGTGGACGACGAGGTGCTGGTATACTCGTCGCGGCCGCTGAAAATCGGCGAATTCTACGACGTCACCATCACAGAAGCTTTGGAGAACGACCTCATCGGCACCTTGCAGACCTCCTGAGAGCACCTACGCCAGCCGACACAAGAGAGATACCCATTTTTTCCAACAACGGAATGCCCAAATTAAGAGCCCTCCACAAGGGCTCTGCAAGAAAATTTGGCGAAGCAGAGAAACTTTTTTCAACAATTTCTGAAAAAGATGTATCTTTGCAAATTCGTTAGTGTGCGAAAATGAAGAGGAATATTGACACAATTGTACAATTTAGCGGTTTTAAACCAGGCATTTACGAGTATAATTATCGGTTAGACGGGAGTTTCTTTTCGACCTTTGAAAACGAAAATTTGCGCGACGGGGTTGTTGATTTTAACGTACAATTGGAGAAAACTGAACGGACAATGATGTTCACTTTTTCATTTTCCGGAACTGTGAAGGCGGAGTGCGACAGATGTCTGGGAGAGATTGATGTGCCAGTTGAAGGAGAAGAGACCCTGTGTGTGAGATTCAGCGACACCGAGCAGAGTGACAACGAAGATGTGGCCATCCTCCCCGAGGGGGCCTACCAGATAGACCTGGCACAATGGATGTACGAATACGTAGCGGTGGCCATCCCTATGCAGCACGTGCATCCCGACGACGAAGAGGGACATCCGACCTGCGACCCCGAAATGCTGAAATACCTCGGCAAGGGACGCGCCGACGACAACGACGGGACATCGGAAAACCCGACAGACGAAGTGGACCCACGATGGGCAAAACTTCTTGATTTGAAATAAATAATAATAAAAAATTAATAATTATGCCACATCCAAAACACAGATTCTCACAGACAAGAACTGCAAAGAGAAGAACGCATGACAGTCTTACAGCTGCTCAGCTGACTACTTGCAGCAACTGTGGTGCACAGGTTATGTACCACCATGTATGCCCCGAGTGTGGGTACTACAGAGGAAAACTCGCTATCGAGAAGAACCCCGAGAAATAGTTTTCCGCAAAGTTGCAAAACAACAGAAAGACGTCCCGAACAAGGACGTCTTTTTTGTTATTCGCAACAAAAAATCAAAATTTCTAACTCTAACCTAAGTCTAGCCTAAGTCTGACTTTACGCTAACTTTGACATACCCCCAAAATGTGCACACAAATCACCTTGGAATTGGCCAGCAATTGATATTCCCATAACAGCGACGAAGACGCTGAATCTCAATATCACCACACGAAACGTAGTGCCGTGTGGTGCAGAAAAGCGCCTTCTTTTGTGCGTCTCGAAGAGACGCCACCTTGTCGACCTGTGGCGTCTCTTCGAGACGCTTGAGTGTATATATGGCTTACTATCACCACACTACGCCTGCGGCGTAGTGTGGTGTTTTTGAGATAGCGTGTCACCGACACGCCTCATTCGCTAACCTAATTCACGGCAATTCGTGTTGGAGTTTCATGCACAAAAGAAACGGGGACATCCGTTTGGACGTCCCCGTTTCTTTGATTTGTGAGGTTCGTTTTATTTAACGTTTTTCTTCACATCCTCGACAAAAGGTTTAGCCGGTTTGAAGGCAGGAATGTAGTGAGCGGGCACCACAACGGAGGTGTTTTTGGAGATGTTGCGGCCAATTTTCTCAGCTCTTTTCTTCACGATGAAGCTGCCAAAACCACGGAGATAGACGTTCTCGCCAGAGGCCAGCGTCTCTTACACAACGCGCATGAACTCTTCTACAATTGCTTGAATAGCAACCTTTTCGATGCCAGTCTTGTTGGCAATCTCAGATACGATTTCTGCTTTTGTCATGTCTTAAACTTTTTTGAATTATTAATGGTTAAATGTTTTCCAAACGGACGGCAAAAGTACAAAAAAATTTGATAGTACAACCATTTAGACGAAATATTTTTTGAAAATATTCTTGAATTAACATTTTCTAACGCCTCGCAAGCCGCCCGGAAACGGTTTCGATTTTGTGGCAGGAGAACACCTCCGAAATTCAAAATAATCATAAAAAAGTGGTGAGAAACGCGCACAGGCGCGATATATAAAAAATAAATATTATATTTGCAATCACCATAAAAATGCCAACAAAATTATACCAAACTGATAATGAGACCTGATTTTTCGAAAGTCGACATCAAAGCTCAAGACAAAAAGAAAGAATCCTTTGAGCAATGGGAAAAAGAAAACCATATAGAGAAGAACTGGCGCACGCCAGAGCAGATTGACGTGAAGCCCGCCTACGGCAAGGACGACCTCGCCGGGATGGAGCATCTGAACTATGCCGCCGGCATCGCTCCTTTCCTCCGCGGCCCCTACAGCACGATGTATGTCATGCGTCCCTGGACGGTGCGCCAATATGCTGGTTTCTCCACCGCCGAGGAGAGCAACGCCTTCTACCGCCGCAATATCGCAGCAGGTCAGAAAGGCCTCTCGGTGGCCTTCGACCTTGCCACCCATCGCGGCTACGACTCCGACCATGAGCGCGTGGTAGGCGACGTGGGAAAAGCCGGTGTGGCCGTCGACAGCATCCTCGACATGAAGATTCTCTTCGACCAGATTCCGCTCGACAAGATGTCGGTATCCATGACCATGAACGGCGCTGTGCTGCCCGTCCTGGCCTTCTATATCATCGCCGCCGAGGAACAGGGCGTGAAACAGGAACAGCTGCAGGGCACCATCCAGAACGACATCCTCAAGGAGTTCATGGTGCGCAACACCTACATCTACCCTCCCCTTCCGTCGATGAAGATTATCGCCGACATCTTTGAGTACACCTCGAAGCACATGCCCAAGTTCAACTCCATCTCCATCAGCGGCTACCACATGCAGGAGGCCGGCGCCACCGCCGACATCGAGCTTGCCTACACCCTGGCTGACGGATTGGAGTATCTGCGCGCCGGTATCAACGCCGGTATGAGCGTCGACGACTTCGCACCACGCCTGAGCTTCTTCTGGGGCGTGGGCATGCACCACTTCATGGAGATTGCCAAGAT
>CACXCY010000102.1 GCA_902766265.1 uncultured Bacteroidota bacterium | reverse complement strand
TTTAACGGATCAATTGAAAGAGTACTTCAACTGAATCAAAAATCTGTTCATACCAAAATCATTGACGGCTACAGGTACCCCATACGGGAGTATGCCTATGTTATGTCTCATACAGTAATGGTAATTACACCGAACACTTTGATGTACCATTATGCCGTACAATTAAACACTCCTTGTATTGTGGTCAGCGTAAACGAATATGCTACCATCAAGCAAAACAATCCAAAACAAATAGCCATTTACAATCCAGAATTAGCAAAGTCTATCTCTATCGAAAAACAGGAAGAGTATGTTCCTATTCCCAACATATCCATTCCTAGTATTAACAACAAAGACATCCTATCGGCTATTCAACTATTAACTGAGCAATATGAATAGACTGCAATCGATAGACCTTATAAAAATCATTGCCATGTTTGGCGTCATTGCTCTCCATGCCACAATGCCTTACGTCATACCTGGTAAGACAGGACTGGCAGACATTGTGTATGACACTGGCGTCATCTCCATTCCTTTGTTTTTTATGGTCACTGGATTCTTGCTGTTACCGCGAAATAACATCTCCATAGTAAGCTCCTTAAAGAAAATACTTGGCTTTATACGCTTCATCGTCACCATTGTTTTTATCGGCTGGTTATGTTATTCTATAGTGTTCGGATTCTCTTGGGACACACTCATACGATGGCTGACTGGCACTTTCACTACCCACGGTCCTTTCGGCGTATTCTGGTACTTGTGGGCCATCTGTATCTGCTATCTGCTGCTACCTCTCCTGAACTATCTTTTTATATGCAAACCCAACACATACATCTCCCTTTTCTTAGTATTGTGGCTATTCTGCATCTGCATCTTTTCCTATACCCTCCAGGGCGGAAAATGGGAATTGCAAGTTCCTGCTGTGCTCCGTGTCTGGAATTCAATACTATATTTCATGTTAGGAGGATTATTGAGCCGGGTTAACTACAAGGTTCCTTTATGGCTCCCTATTGTGATGTATCTTGCCACTCTATGCTATATAGAATACTTTGGCAAACCAATAAACAACGAGTATGCATCCACGTTCTATTGTTCCGTCCCTGTGACAGTATTGTGTACTTCACTATTCATTTATTTGAAGAACAAAACAATAGAGAACAATCGGATCATCGCAACACTATCCACGCTCTTTCTTCCTGTTTATGCCACACATAACGTCATCATTGTGTTTTTTCCACATTTTTACGATACTATCCCTATCATAGCCCCATTGGTAAATCTCATCGTTGTCAGTATCC
Source organism: uncultured Bacteroidota bacterium (assembly GCA_902766265.1). GTDB lineage: Bacteria > Bacteroidota > Bacteroidia > Bacteroidales > P3 > Colimorpha. Next base: position 1,879 of record CACXCY010000102.1, on the reverse strand, counting down.
TATCAGTTGCAATGAGTTATGTAATAATAAAAGTCCCTTACATCAACAAACTATTCAGAGTTTGAAAGATAGCGTTCTCATGGCATATTTATCATCTCACTACCATCTGTTTATAGAATAATATATATTTAATAGTCGCTTTCTCAAATTATTTTCGTATCTTCGCCATTCCCAATTGCTTTGTCCGGAGACAGAAAAACTCTCCGAATAAGATGGTATATAATCATTTGTATTAAAAATTAGGATAAAATAAAATAATAAAAAAAATGAAAATTTACCAGACCTCCGACATCCGCAACATCGCCCTCGTAGGCGGTGCCAAATCCGGCAAGACCTCCATGGCCGAAGCCATGGCTTTTTGTGGCGGCCTCATCAACCGTCGTGGCAGCGTGGACAACAAGAACACCATCAGTGACTATCGTGACATCGAACTCGACCGCAAATATTCCGTCGAGACCACCCTTATGTACACCGAGTTCGGTGGAAAGAAGGTAAACATCCTTGATGTACCTGGCTTTGCCGACTATCAAGGTGAGCTTGATGCCGCTCTTAACGTAGTTGAAGCCGCTATCGTGGTGGTTAACGCCCAGAGCGGCGTCGAGGTCGGCACCGAGATTGCCAACCGTTATGCCACCAAACTCGACACCCCGATGCTTTTCGTCATCAACCATCTTGACGCCGAGAAAGCCAACTTCGACGAAAGTGTCAACCAACTTAAGGACTTCTTTGGTGGAAAATGCACAGTGCTGCAGTTCCCAACCAATCCCGGTCTGGGATTCAACCAGGTGGTTGACATCGTGGCCAACAAGATGTACACCTTCACCGATGGTAAATACACCGAAGCTGACATCCCCAGTCAATATGCTGACAAGGCCGAAGAGATGCGCATGGCTCTCGTAGAGGAAGCCGCCGCTGCCGACGACGAGTTAATGGAAAAATACTTTGAGAACGGTGACCTTACTGCTGAAGAGCTCACCAAAGCCCTGAAACTCGCCATCGATAAGCGCGACCTCTTCCCCATCCTCTGCACCAGCGCCAAAGAAAACTTCGGCGTTAACCGTCTGCTGGAATTCGTCTGCCAGAACGTCCCTGCTCCCAACGAAGTGGCCAACAGCAAGAAGACAAAAGGTGGCAAGGAACTCAAATGCAACAGTGCCAACCCCACAGTGGCTTTCGCCTTCAAGAGTGCCAAAGACAAAAACCTCGGTGAAATCACCTACCTCCGCATCTACGACGGCGAACTGGCCGAGGCCCAGGATGTCATCAACACCTGCAACCAAAGCAAGGAACGCGGCAGCCAAGTAGTTGTATGCAGTGGCAAAGATCGTCAGCGTATTGAAAAAGCATGCTCCGGCGATATCATCTGCACCATCAAGCTGAAAGACGTCAAAATCAACCATACCCTGACCACTCCGAAAAATGCCGACGATGTTGTCACTGAGATTGAGTTCCCGACACCTGTCTACCAAGTTGCCGTCAAGGCCGCCAACAGCAATGATGATGAAAAAGTTGGTGCTGCACTAAAGGACCTCGTGACCTACGACAAAGCCCTCACTCTGGAAAACAGCCGCGAGCTACGCCAGGTCATTCTTGGATGCCAGGGTGAGCTCCACCTCAACACCGTGAAGTGGTATTTTGAGAACCAGTACAAGCTGGCTGTCAACTTCACCGCCCCCAACATCCCCTACCGCGAAACCATCACCAAGAGCGCCGAGGCAATGTACCGCCACAAGAAACAGTCGGGTGGTAGCGGCCAGTTCGGCGAGGTTCACATGCTCATCGAGCCCTATTTCGATGGCATGCCCAACCAGACCAAGTACCCCATCCGCGACACCCAGGAGTATCCGCTGGAGTGGGGCGGCAAGCTGGTCTTCAACAA
>CACXCY010000101.1 GCA_902766265.1 uncultured Bacteroidota bacterium | reverse complement strand
TGATCGTCTGAAAATCAAAAATGTTCAGAATGTGGAGGAGCGCATCCAGGAAATACTCGCTCTTGATGAGCGTCGTCGCGACCTCCAGAAGCGTGCCGATGCGGTCAAGGCCGAAGGCAACGCGCTTGCCAAAGAGATAGGAATGCTCTTTAAACAGGGTCGTCAAGACGAAGCTAACCAAAAGAAGGCGCGTACTGCTGAACTCAAAGTAGAGGAGAAACAGCTGGCGGAACAGCAGGCGGAAGTGGACAGCGAGCTTAACACCAAACTGATTTCTCTCCCGAATGCACCGCATATCACGGTGCCTGTAGGCAAGAGTGAGGCCGATAATGTGGTGGTGGCTGAAAGTGGAGTGAAACCCGATTTGCCCGCTGACGCTTTGCCGCATTGGGAGCTCTGCGCCAAGTATGATATTGTTGACTTTGAGCTGGGCAACAAGATAACAGGTGCCGGCTTCCCCGTCTATAAGGGCAAAGGTGCCCGTCTACAGCGTGCGTTGATTAATTTCTTCCTCAACAGTGCTGCCGATGCCGGCTATGTGGAGATTCAGCCGCCCTTGATGGTGAATGAAGCTAGCGGTTTGGGTACAGGGCAGTTGCCCGACAAGGAGGGGCAGATGTACGCTATCCCGCTGGATGGTTTTTACATGATACCCACCGCAGAAGTTCCCATCACCAATATCTACCGCAATGTTATTGTGAATGCCGACCAGTTCCCCATCAAGCATGTGGGTTATTCGGAGTGTTTCCGTCGCGAGGCAGGCAGCTACGGCAAGGATGTGCGTGGCTTGAACCGGCTGCATGAGTTCAGCAAGGTGGAGATAGTGGTTATCGAGCATCCGGACCGTTCTTATGAGACGCTTGAGGTGATGAAGAAGCATGTGGGTGGGCTTCTCGAGCAGCTCGGTCTGCCGTATCATGTCCTCAAACTCTGTGGTGGAGACATCAGTTTCACCTCGGCAATGACGTTCGATTTCGAGGTGTGGAGTGCCGCACAGAAGCGTTGGCTTGAGGTGAGCTCCGTATCCAATTTCGAGGCCTTCCAAGCCAACCGTATGAAGTTGCGTTTCAAAGACTCCGACGGCAAGATGAAACTTTGTCATACGCTGAACGGCAGTGCGCTGGCCTTGCCCCGTATCGTGGCCGCACTGCTGGAGAACAACCAGACTCCCGACGGCATCATTATGCCCGAAGTGCTGCGCCCCTTCCTCGGTTTCGACAAGATAGACTGACTACGCAAATAGACATAGTAAAACACAAACAGGCCATCTTACGGATGGCCTGTCTTAGTATCTGGAAACATTAAATTTCATTTGATTTTAGTATCTGTAAACACTAATTTTCTCTACTTTTTAGTGTTTGTAGATACTATTTTTGGTATAGGTATAATTGCAACATCAAAATGACATTTTCTATTAGTGCGCAGACAGCAGCCCTTCCCTTGTGCTAATATATCAATGTTACCGTACCGGTCTTCACTTTGGGATTGCCGGGGTCGGACTTGGATGTGTAGCGCACCAGGTAAGTGTAGCTGCCCTACATGCAGGGCACTCCGTTCTTGGTGCCGTCCCAGCATTCTGTTATGCCGGCGAAGGTGCAAACCAGCACACCATGGTGTGTGTATATGCTGACTTCGGCTGTGGCCAGATTGTCTCCACTCATGCAGAAACGGTTGTTTTCAATACGTTTGGGAGTGAATATATTGGGCGCATAGATGGGATGCCCGCGTAGAGGAACTTAAGTTCAAGTAATAAATGCAACACTTTCTCGATTTCAACTCATGACAGCAGCATTGAAGGGCGGTTGAGGAATAGTGCCTGGATACAAAAAAATGCGTGTCGCTAGGGGGCGGCACGCATAGAGGAGTGGTGTATGCTCTGTGATTAGAAATGGAATCCGATGCGAAGGACGATGGAACCGAATGTTGGGGTCTCGACCTTATTGGTCAGCCCAGTTTCGTAGGAAAGTTTGTCGGCGGCATACAAGGCACCGGAGCATTTACTTTCGTTGTAGGTAATGGCGTGCTGTCCAAGTCCGTAGTAGTGCAAGCTGGCGCTGACGTGGCTGCCAAAGAAGGCGCCGCCGCCCACTTGCCAGGCGAGTTGGGGCTTTACATGATACTGGCAGTAGCCGATAGTGCCGTCGTCCTTGTTGCCCTCGGGGGTGATGCTGAAGAAATCAGCTCCCACGCCAAATTCGCCGAAGACCTTGATGATGTCGGTCAGCATATAGCGGTAGCCGATACCTACCATGACGGGGATGTTCAGGTAGTTGGGTTTGGAGGCGTTGGCGCGCATGTAGTTTTCGCGTAGCCCTTTCTTGACGCGATTCCATTGGAAGTCGGCGTTGAGGAAGGGTGCCACCTCGCCAAATCCCACATCGAAGACGTAGGTGGCGCGATAGCCAAAGCCCAGACCCATAGTGGCGGCTTTGCCGATATTGGACTTACCCATGAGGACGATTCCTGTGCCAGGGTCGTAGTTGGTGGCGAAACGGCCGGTGGGGATGTTGCCCGACAGAAATACGGATTGTTCCAGCTGTGCATTGGCGGTGAAACCGGTGGCGGCCATCACGACGGCAATGCATAATGTTTTGATAGCGTTATACTTCTTCATAACTTTCCTTTTGGTTAGAAAGTGCAAAAGTATACATTATATTTGTTATACGCAAACTTTTTTGTACTTTTGCAACCGCGTTGTTGCGCGATTAAAACAATTAATGGTTTGAGAACAAACAAGCTAATATCTATTGCGGCAATAGTACTATTGCTCGGTATGGGTGGCAGGACGGCCGCTCAGGTGGACTTCAGTCCCATATTCACTACGCTTCGGCTGGAGGCCCGTGCCGATTTTGACTACCTGACGGTGATGGACAGCACCCATACGCCCGATGCCTACGGCTTTCGGGGGCGCTACTTCAACCTGCATATCGGAGGCAACTTGGGCGACAAGTTCTCGTATTACTTCCGTCAGCGCATCGTGGCCACGCCGGGTACGGTCAATCTCTTTGACAATACCGACTTCCTCTATATGAACTATATGCCCAACAAGAACTGGATGTTCCGTCTGGGTAAGGACGCTCTGGCGGTGGGCGGCTTTGAATACGATGCCCCGCCTATCGATGTGCTTTTCAGCACGCATTACTGGGACAATTTCTATTGTTTCCAGATGAGTGCTTCGGGGGCGTTCAGGAGCAGCGACGGCAACCACATGCTCTTGGCGCAGGTGGGCAACTCTCCCTACGTCTATTACGGATCGTTCGGTGCCGGCAACGCTGGTGGCGAGTGGAGAAGCGGCCTGCTGTCGTACAACCTTTTCTGGTCGGGGACGTTCGGGCATTTCAAGATGCTGTATTCGGCCAACCTCTTCGAACGCGAGCCCGATGTGTACATGAACTACATCGCTATGGGTCACAAGCTCACCTACGACAAATGGGATATCTATCTTGACTTTATCCATCACGCCCTCTCGACCGACGACTGGGGAAGCAGCTATGCCGTGGTGAGTTGCATGAATTTCCTGGCAACTCCGGCTTTGAACATCTTTGTGAAGGGCGCCTACGAGCAGAACCGTTCCGACTACGCGACGTTGAACATACGCGGCACCGTGACGGATTGTCTGGTGGCTCCACAGCATGCATACCTCCTTTATGGCGCCGGTTTCGAATATCGCCCCAAATCTTGCCAGGCGGTGCGTATACACGGATTTATGGCCGGCCGCGAGATTAGTGCCTATGCCGACGCCAACGGCAACCGGCTGGATTCACCCTCAGTGGAGAACACTCTGGAATTCAACTTGGGAATCACATGGAATATGGATGTGCACAAGATGCTGAGCGAACGTCTCTACAAAATAACCAATTAACGATACTCCAGATTCACTATGAACATACTGCACAAAAATACACTCAACCCCACCCAATCCAAGAGCACTCTCGACTATGGGAAGCACTCGGAATCCATCTTCCGGAAGTTGGGCGAGTGGCTGAAATACCCCTTTAAGTTCACCACCAAGCGCTCGTTTGAGGCCGCCATATTCCTCCTCATCTTTCTGGGCTTTTTCGGCTTTATGGCATACAAGATGACGTTGCCGCACATGCTCAACACGTTTATGCAGACCGCCTACAGCTTGCTGCTGGAAACGGTGTTCTACATCATGGCCATTTGCGTGTTGATGGGAGCCATCAGCAAACTGCTGGCCGAGTTTGGCGTGGTGCGTCTGTTGGAAAACATACTCCGCCCTTTGATGAAGCCGTTGTACAACCTTCCGGGAGTGGCTGCGCTGGGAGCCATCATGACATTCCTGAGCGACAACCCGGCCATCATTACCCTCTCGAAAGACAAGAATTTCAGCCATTATTTCAAGAAATACCAGTTGGTGTCGCTGACCAACTTCGGCACGGCTTTCGGCATGGGGCTTGTGGTGCTGGCCTTTATGACAGGCAAGGGCTACGGTTCGGGGGCATTGGTGGGTGTGGTAGGTGCTGTCATCGGCAGTATCGTTTCGACGCGCCTGATGCAGCGGTTCACGTTGAAAGCATATCCGGAATTGGACAGTCCTGTGTGTGAAAATGAAGGCGACAGCGGCGACGAGCAGCAGATCTCGTTCAAGAGCGAGGGTAGCATCTTCATGCGTTTCCTCAACGCTATCCTCGACGGCGGAAAAGACGGAGTGAGCATCGGCTTGGCCATCATTCCGGGAGTACTGGTCATCTCCACGCTTGTGATGATGATGACCTTCGGTCCATCGCCAGACACGCACGTCTACACAGGTGCCGCCTATGAAGGGGTGCCTATCATCACCTGGCTGGCCGATAAGGTTGATTTCATATTCTACTGGCTATTTGGGTTCAAGAGTCCTGAGCTGATATCGTTCCCCATCACCGCTCTCGGTGCCGTGGGAGCCGCCCTGGGTCTGGTTCCGCGGTTTATCTCCGAAGGCATTATCAATGGCAACGCCATCGCTGTGTTCACGGCTATGGGCATGTGCTGGAGCGGCTATCTCAGCACCCATACCGCTATGCTTGACTCGATGGGATACAGGAAACTTATATCCAAAGCCATCGGGGCTCACACGGTCGGTGGCCTCTGCGCCGGCATAGCAGCCCATTGGTTGTATGTGTTGCTGACATTAATATTCTAAAGATATGACACCACTTGTAAGTATCATTATGGGTAGCACCTCGGACCTTCCTGTTATGGAGAAGGCCTGCCAGTTTCTGGAAGAGATGGAGATTCCCTTTGAGGTTAACGCGCTGTCGGCCCACCGTACTCCTGCCGAGGTCTCCGAATACGCCCGCAACGCACATCAGCGGGGTATCAAGGTTATCATCGCTGGCGCAGGCATGGCGGCGGCGCTGCCGGGTGTTATTGCTGCAGAGACCCCGCTGCCGGTGATTGGCGTGCCTATCAAAGGCAGTGTCCTTGAGGGGCTTGATGCCACTTTCGCCATCATGCAGATGCCTCCGGGAATACCGGTGGCAACCGTGGCTATCAACGGTGCGCAGAACGCCGCCGTGCTGGCTATGCAGATTATGGCTGTGGACAATCCTTCGCTTCAAGAAAAGGTGATTGCCTACAAGCAGGGATTGAAGAAGAAAATAGTCAAAGCCAACGAAGAACTGGCCAAGCTGGAGTATAAATACAAGGTGTGAGATGATAACCATCGGCATTACAGGCACTCTTGGCGCCGGCAAAGGGACGATTGTGGACTTCCTGGTGAAGCAGCGCGGTTTTGTGCACTATTCGGTGCGGGCTTTCCTTATTGAAGAAATCGAGCGTCGAGGGATGCCCGTCAATCGCGACAGTATGACCTCGGTGGGCAATGACTTGCGCGCCACTCATTCGCCCTCCTATATTGTGGAGCAGCTGTATGCCCAAGCCCAGCAGGCGGGACGTGACTGCATCATCGAGAGTGTGCGCACTCCTGGCGAGGTGGCGGCCTTGCGGGGCAAGCCCAATTTCTATCTTTTCGCCGTCGATGCCGACCCGAAGGTGCGTTATGAGCGTATCGTGCTCAGGGGGAGCGAGACCGACCATGTCAGTTTTGAGACTTTCTTGGCCAACGAGCAGCGCGAGATGTCCTCGACCGACCCCAACAAGCAGAACCTTGGCGTTTGTATCCGTCAGGCCGACTACCGTTTTGACAATGGCGGCACTATTGAGGAGTTGCAGCGTCGGGTGGAAGCTGTTTTGAAGACAATAAGCAAATAGCGTTATGGAGCAAGATTATGTGCGTCCCACATGGGATGAGTATTTCATGGAACTGGCCAATACGGCTTCCAAAAGAGCCACCTGCGACCGCGGTCGCAGCGGTTGTGTCATTGTGAAGGACAAGCAGCTGCTTGTCACGGGCTATGTGGGATCGCCGGCGGGTTTGCCCCATTGCGACGAAGTGGGCCACCTGTTCCGTCAGACGATCGATGCCGACGGCAAGATATCGACCCATTGTGTGCGCACAGTTCATGCAGAGCAAAATGCCATCTGCCAGGCAGCCCGTCGCGGCATTGCGCTGGATGGCGCCACGCTGTATTGTCGCATGACACCTTGCCGCACCTGTGCGATGCTCATTATCAACTGCGGTATCAAGCGTGTGGTGTGCGAGCGCAAATATCACAGCGGAGCGGAGAGCGAAGAGCTTTTCCGTCAGGCGGGTATCCAGTTGGAATTCTTCCACGATGAGATTCAGCAATACGACAATCAATAGATATTTTTTTTTCGTGCAAATGAAAAAAAGTTGTATATTTGCAAACTGAAATTCTGTCATCTTTGAACACAAAATCCATTTTATCATGATAAAGAGAATATGCTTGTTTGCTGTGTTGGCAATGGTCTTTGTCACCGGTGCCAATGCACAGAATTATTGCCAGGGTTTGAAAAACCCGCTGAATTTTGGCCTGTATAACAACGATACGTTAGGCAAGTATACGGGTCAGGTTGGTACCAAGCCGAGCAACCTTGACGCCGACTGCGAGAAATCGCAGACGGGTCTGCGCCTCACCACCGAAGTGCCCAACGGAAGTCTTGCCAATACGACGGACAATGGCAGCTCGTCATATTGTGGTCAGACATTGGAGCCGTCGAAGGAGTTCCGCATCATGCAGGCCAGCGAGGGCTACGACCCCCTGGCGGGCAACAATCCGCGCCTTCCGGTGGTTCCTCCTGGATTTACCCATTCCATCCGCGTGGGTAACTGCCAGACGCAGGCACATGCAGAGGCATTGTACTACCAGATGAAAATCACGCCGAAGAATGCTTTGCTCTTCTTTACCTATGCCATCGTGGCGCAGGCACCCGGCCATGGTCTTTTGAGCGACCCTGCTTTCATGATTCGCGTGGCTACCTGGAATGGCAATGAGTGGGAACCCATCAGCGCTGCGTTGTGCTATACGGTGTCCACCACGCTGACCACCTATACGGGTACCAACGGCCCCGGTACGGTGGCCGACGGTGTGGACGGCTGGCATGCCAACGGGTCGGTATACCATAAGGAGTGGACGCCTGTGGTGGTGGACCTGAGCCAATACCTTTACCAGAATGTGCGTATCGAGATTTTCATGAGCGACTGCGGTGCTTCGGGTCACTATGGCTACTGCTATGTGGCCGGCTACTGCCAGAGCTTGGACATGAGGTCTACGGGTTGTGTCGCTGGCAGCACGCTGGTGCTCGACAGCATGAAGGCCCCTGCCGGTTTGAACAACTATACATGGTATCGTAGCAAGACGGGTGTGCTCTCTGGCAGATACCGTACGCTTGATGTCAATTACGACTTGATTACCTCCGGTCCCGATTCCGTTTTGGCCATCCTGCCCACTTACTTCACGAACAGCAACACCCGCAACGCTCTTACCCGCAACACGTTCATGTGCGAGGTCACTTCCTATATGAACCCGAGCTATCCCATCACCACGAAACTCTACACCGATTTGGGCTATTCGAAGCCCGCCAGCCGCATTGTCACCATTCCTCATGGCGACGGTTCGGTGACGCTCAAGGATGCCAGCGTGGCGTGGTATACGGGTGGCAAGCCGGAAAAGGAGGTGGATACCAGTGCCACGCAATGGTCGTTCTACCGCGGCGGCTCTGCTGCGGGTACGCCGATATTCACCCATACGGGCGGCACGGTCACCTACCAGTTCGACACTACGGGCTACCATGCCGTGAAGGTGCGCACCTCCACGTTTGAGCACGACCGTAGCGGGAACCGTACTTGCTGGGTGGAGAAGACGATACAGGTGCGTTCGCGCACCGATGCCGGCATCGACGACCCCATTGCCGAAGGTCGCCTGAAGGTGTATCCCAACCCCGTGGGTCAGGGCGAGTCGCTGCACATCACCAAGTCGGCCGACATGGAGGGCGATGTGACTTGCATGATTTACGACCTCGAGGGCCGTCTGCACCATTCGTTCAAGGTGACGGGCAGCCAGAAGGACGAGCCCATCAACCTCGCCTCCGGCGTCTATGCGATGTATATCTATGACGCCAACGGCTCGCGCAGCATCATGAAGCTGGTGATTATGTAACAGACAGCAATATCAGGACTGCGGCCCTGTGGCGTTCGCGCCACAGGGCCGCTTCATTTTCATATGTTTAGCTATCATTGGTCACGAGACGGTATATCTCTCTGGAAAAAGAGTATATCTTTTGATAGAAAAGAGTATATCTTTTGGCATAAAAGAGTATATCTTTTTAGGGAAAAGAGTATATCTTTTTTGGGAGAAGAGTATATCTTTTCAGACGAAAGAGTGCATCTTTCCCGAGAGCCAGGCATCCCCATTTTTAGGTAAATTGCGATTTTCTCGGGGAGCGCTCATGTTTTATGTGTATTTTTGCAAAGGATTTTCAAACGACGAAATCGTATGTTGTTATCTGATTTACAGACTGGCGATGAAGGTGTCGTGGTGCGTGTGAGCGGCCACGGCCACTTCCGCAAGCGCATCATAGAGATGGGGTTCATCAAGGGCGTGAAGGTGCAGAGCATTCTCAACGCGCCGCTCAACGACCCTATAAAATACAGGATTATGAACTTTGAGGTGTCGCTGCGACGCGCCGATGCCTCGAAGGTGGAGATAGTCACCCTGCAGGAGGCCAAAGAGTGGGAGCGGCAGAAAACCGTCGGCTCCGGCGAAGGCAAAGGGCTGTGGGGCGACCAGCCGCCGCTGCCGGCCGACGACAAGCGCAGCGCCGTGGACCGCCTGGTGGAGAACAAGACCCACACGATCAACGTGGCCCTTGTGGGCAACCCCAACTGCGGCAAGACCAGCATCTTCAACATCGCGGCCAATGCCCACGAACGTGTAGGGAACTACAGTGGCGTCACGGTGGACGAGAAAGTGGGCACGTTCCAATACGGCGGCTACACGTTCAACCTCATCGACCTGCCAGGCACCTACAGTCTCAGCGCCTACAGCCCCGAAGAGCTGTATGTGCGCAAGCATATCATCGAGACACCGCCCGACATTATCCTCAACGTGGTCGACGGCACCAATCTGGAGCGCAACCTCTACCTCACCACGCAGCTCGTGGAGCTGGGCATCCCCACCCTCGTGGCCGTCAACATGATGGACATCATCGAGAAGAACGGCGACGTGATCGACAT
>CACXCY010000100.1 GCA_902766265.1 uncultured Bacteroidota bacterium | reverse complement strand
GGTGGAGGACATGCTGGTGCGGAAGCTTCTGTGGCGGCAGCTCGTTTAGGAGCGAAGACCCTATTGGTGACGCAGTCGTTGGATAATATCTGTCAGATGTCCTGCAATCCTGCTATGGGTGGTGTTGCCAAAGGTCAAATCATCCGGGAAGTCGATGCGTTGGGTGGAATGTCGGGAATAGTTACGGATGCCTCCATGATTCAATTTCGAATGCTCAACCGCTCAAAGGGGCCTGCTATGTGGAGTCCCCGGGCGCAGTGCGATAAAATGCAGTTTTCCTTGAATTGGCGCCATGTGTTGGAAAATACTCCAGGTCTCTCATTGTGGCAAGATGAAGTGGTGGGTGTGTTGACGAGAGGCGACGTAGTGAGAGGGGTGATGACTAAGATGGGAATAGAGATCCCCGCGCAAGCGGTGGTGCTGACCAACGGGACATTCCTTAACGGTCGACTTTATACAGGTGAGTATTCTTGTGAGGGTGGTAGGATAGGGGAGAGCCCAGCCGTTGGGTTGTCGGATCAGTTGCGTGAAATGGGTTTTCAGGTGGATAGGTTAAAGACAGGAACGCCGGTGCGTGTTGATGGGAGAACAATCGATTTCGACAGATTGGACGAGCAAAAGGGCGATGAGCATCCTCAGAAGTTTTCTTTTTCAGATACGTTGCCGCTGCAAAAGCAAAAATCTTGTTATCTGGCATATACGAATGTTCATACGCACGATATTCTTCGTACGGGATTTGCTCAGTCACCATTGTTTTCTGGGCGAATTCAAGGGCGTGGGCCAAGGTATTGTCCCTCCATCGAGGATAAAATTGAGCGGTTTGCAGGTAAAGACCGTCATCAGCTTTTTGTAGAGCCCGAAGGATGGCGCACCAATTCTTATTACATTAATGGTTTTTCTTCGTCGCTTCCTTTGCAGGTTCAATGCGAAGCGCTACACTCCATCACGGGCTTTGAAAACGCACGAATCCTTAAGCCGGGGTATGCTGTCGAATATGACTACTTTCCTCCAACGCAGCTAAACTATACGCTTGAAACCAAGCGTGTAGAGAATCTTTATTTTGCTGGACAGATCAATGGAACTACCGGCTATGAGGAGGCCGCCTGTCAGGGATTAATGGCAGGAGTGAATGCCGCATTGAAGATCCAGGGTAAGCCAGCGTTGGTGTTGGATAGAACGCAGGCATACATCGGGGTGTTGATAGACGATTTGGTGACCAAAGGTGTAGATGAACCATACCGCATGTTTACCTCGAGGGCGGAATACCGTATTTTATTGCGCCAAGATAATGCCGACGTACGCCTTACGCCTATAGGGCACGCTATAGGATTTGCATCCGACGAAAGTATGCAGCGTGTGGAATCAAAGATTCAGCATACAGAGCGCCTGTCGCAGTTTGTTCGCGAGTGTTCCCTTCTTCCTTCAGAGGTCAACGAAATGTTGTCCGACAAACAATCGCCGCTAATTCAGCAAAAGGTCAAGCTGTTGAACGTTTTGTTGCGTCCGGAAATATCAATGGATGATTTATGTCGCGTATCCGCAGAGTTGAGGAGTGCCACGGAATCTGTTCCTGTGGAGATTAGGGAGGATGTGATTAGTGCTGCGGAGATAGCCCTGAAATATGAGCGCTATATCGAGAAAGAACAGGATGTGGCGGCCAGGATACTGAAGTTTGAGAATGTGTGCCTTCCGGTGGAGACTGATTATTTCTCACTCCACGCATTGTCGTATGAGGCCCGCGAGAAGTTATCAAAGATGAAGCCCAAAACTATTGGACAGGCCTCAAGAATTAGTGGTGTTTCCCCCGCCGATATCTCGGCTTTGCTGATTTATTTGCAGAGATACCAAGGGTAGTTTTTTTTGATCAAATTCGTGTTTCTCGTGAAACATTTGTCGCAAATAGCATGTTCTATGATATTTGCGACAAATGTTAGTGCTATTGTACCATTCCAGGGAATATTTGCCAATACTAAATGGTATGGATGTAGCTGGCTGCGTCGGGACCAAGGTTGAACAATAAGTCCAAGATGCTGAGATTTGGATAGAATGGAAGTTTGGAATCAAATACTTGGCTATAGGAAGGGAATGAGAGTGCCGTATATGGACTTTTGGGCGAGAATGAATCGCGGTAATCCGTTACATCCATGCTTTGATAAGGCGTAAAGTCCTTGGAATATGATATCTGAGTGTTAATATTTAGCCGTTGTAGGAAGAATTTCAGCAACAGGTCGTTCAACTCAATAAGTCGAGCATGTTCGGCGTGGAGTATTTTGTTGAGGTAGTCTTTGTAGTACAGGAAGTACGGTGACGAGTTATAGGCGGATTCTATGGCTCTCCAATGCTTGATGTTCCAGGGCTCTGCATAGCTGATGCCGATATCTTTTGTCATGGTGTGGTTTCCGTTCGTATGTACTACGGGAACAATGAGTGGAAGTTTGGCATTAGCCGACAGTATGACGGTTCGATTGCGGTAGGTTTGTTTGGGGAATGTTTCGAATTGTTCTACGACAATAGCATCATATTTTGCTATCTCGGCAAAATATGCAATAGGAGGACAATATAAAGACGGAAAGAGAGGCAGAGCGTTCAACGCAATATGCTTATATGTGAAATTCAAATGTTTAAAATCAAAGGCCTATCGTCCATACACTACGGACATTAATACATCATTTTCAAAGAAGAAATCGATATTGCCTTCGTTAAACGAAATCCTACGCTCACCCCAGTCTTCGTTCTCAATGTCTTGCGCGCAATAGTTGTTTTTGATGAGCAGCTTGACCAGGTCTTTTTCTCCCAAATCGAATATATGTTCGCCAAACAAAGTGGCTTCGTCGCATGAAATGTCGATGCATTGCAAGGTAGGCGTAGGCCCTTCAAAAAATAGGGTGACGCCGTCATCGTTGTAGTGGAGCACCGTGGTGATTTCGTCGATAGCGTTGTCAATACTCTCTACTTCTGTGGCTTCGCCGAGAATCGAAACGACATCCTCTATGGGCATATCAAAATGTATGTCCCCAAGTCCTTTTTTGATTTCAATGTTCAGTTTCATAATCAATCTGGTGTTTTGGTGGGTTTAATGGGTGGTAATTGGAATGACAAAAGTACGAAAATATTTTGAATTGTGCAAATGAAAATGATGCAATACAGCTGAATTATCGTGGAATGCTCAATTTATATACATTTGTATAGTGCTGTTAAATAGAATTCTATGGCTCAAAAGAATATTATTTGTTGAATTATTTTGTGTATAATCAAAAAATATGTACTTTTGCAAATCTTTTTGAGCCATAGAGACGCATGTCAAAAGGGCAAAAGAGATGACTCAGTAGCTCAGCAGGTAGAGCACATCCCTTTTAAGGATGGGGTCCTGGGTTCGAGCCCCAGCTGGGTCACGCAAGCCGGAGTCTTCCGGCTTTTTTAGTATCTGGACATTTCCTTGAATCACAATAACAAGGCGTGTTTCGCGTTATAAGTTTCAAATGTAATATGGATGCGGCTTAAACAATTGCATATCAGATATTCCGCCTTGTTAGGTATCGTGTTGCTGTTTGCATGCTTTCAACAGGCGGTGGCACAGCAGAATACCGAGCAGATGGCCTCGTATTATTATCAAAACAAAGAGTACGATAAGGCCATAGAATTGTATAAACCGCTATATCAGCGCACGCAGAATAAGTTTTACTATCAGGTTCTGTATGAGTCGTATCTGGCGTTGGAGCAATACAAAGAGGCCGAGCGTCTGGTGGAGAAGCGCATCCGGCTCGATGGGCGTGATTTGACACTTTATGTCGACCTTGGGAATCTTTATCAGAAGAAAGAGGAGCGCAAAAAGGCAGAGAAGTCGTTCGATGAGGCCATCGGTCGCATAGGATATGATGCGAAGCAGTTGTCGGATCTGGCATTAGCGTTTCAGAATGTGGGGCGTGGCGATTGTGCCATCAAGGCCTACAGGACCGCTCGCCAGAAAATAAATGCCCCGTATTCGTATGTGATGGAGCTGGCTGCGCTATATGAGCATCAGGGCGACTACGAATCCATGATGCAGGAATATTTCAACCTGCTTGACCATATACCTAATTATTTGAACAACGTCCAGATATCGCTCCAACGTTCTTTGCATGAGACTTCAAATCCGCAGTTGGCCGAAGGGTTGCGTCGAGCGCTGGTGGCCCGTATCCAGCGGCAGCCCAACAACAGGACATATCTTGAGATGATGATTTGGTTTTCGTTGCAAAACAACGATTTCCAGTTTGCTTGGACCCAGGCAAAGGCGGTGGATGCGCGTTTCCCGGGCCAGGGTGAGGAGCAGGTGTTCAGGGTGGCTCAGATAGCTCACAATAATGGCGACTATGCCACCGCTCTTGAATGCTATGGGTATCTTGTGAAAAAAGGCCCTGAGGGGCCGTTCTACTTTGACAGTAGGGTGGGGGAGCTGAAGGTCAAATTCGACCGCTTGAACAAAGCGTATGGGCTATCAAAACAGGATTTGTCGATATTGCGCAAAGAGTATGAGAATGCGTTTGCCGAATTGGGGAAAACCGTCCAGACAATCCCGTTGATGCGTAATTACGCTTATCTGTTGGCTTATTGCGCAAACGATGTGCAGGAAGCAGCCGATGTGCTCTACGATATCGTGGAAATGCCCAAAGTGCCTCGCAATACGTTGAACGAAGTGAAGTTGGAACTGGGCGATCTTCTCCTGTTTGCTGGCTCGATATGGGATGCGTCGCTGTTGTATTCTCAGGTGGAAAAGGCAAACAAAGACGATGTCATAGG
>CACXCY010000099.1 GCA_902766265.1 uncultured Bacteroidota bacterium | reverse complement strand
TGTCGAGCTCACATGGAGCAGCACCGACCCGTCCGTACGTACCTCAAAGGGTTGGATAGATGTCTCCCTCCCATTCTCTGCAGAGATAGTCACCACGCAGACAAAGGGTGAGCTGACGCACTTCTACAAGAAGAACAGCAGCGACAAGTTCGAGCGCGGCTATGACTCCGGCCACGAGTATTGGCTCCGCGGCTTCAACGATGGCGGCACCGTCCGCGGCGATATCTATGAGGCTAACTTCAAGTATCCCGAAGCAGGCTCCAACGAGAAGGAGTACACCAACACCTTCCTTTGGGACTACTACTACCAGTACTTGAATGCAAACCGTCAGGACGATAACACCGACGAGTATCAGCAGCAGTACTACGCAGCAAGCAAGACTTACAGCGACTATCCCTACTCCGAAGCAGGCAAGCCGTACATCGTGGGTCTCCCAGGCTCGACATACTACGAGTTCGACCTCAGCGGCTCATTCGTGCCCGAGCATTCGCTCGAGGATGTCGCTCGGCTCTCTGCACAGGTCATCACCTTCGCATCGCCCACAGGCGGCAGCATCGCAAAGAGCGATACGGAGATTGAAGCTGCCAAGGCGGCCAACACCTTCGGAGGCTATGTCTTCACGCCGAACTATCTCAACACGTCAATAGCAGCCGGTTCCTATCTGCTCAACGCAGACGGTGACAGCTACACGAAACTCGATGCAGCAGAAGACGGACAACCGTTCCGCCCGTACTTCACCGCAACAGGCGGCGGCGTCAAGCCCTACAAGGGAGCACGCGCCATCACGTTCAACAACGTAATCTCCGCCATCGGCGAAGAGCAGCTGTCCGACGAACGCTTCAACGGCGAACTCATCGTCACCGCTAAGCGCGGACGTATCAGCGTCAACTCCGGACTCCGTGAAGAGGCAACCGTACGCATCGTCAACCCGGCAGGTGCACTCTTCCGCGTCTTCACCATCCAGCCCGGACAGACCATCGAGACACCAGCCGCTCCAGGCGTCTACATCGTGAACAAAAAGAAGATATCAGTAAGGTAACGACACGCGAGAGGTTGAAAAAGGAAAAATGCCACAAAACGATATGACAAACAATATGACCAGACAACATACAATGTTCAGAAAGATAGTTTCCAGACTCATGCTTTCCATTGCCCTGCTGCTTGCAGGAGTGAATGCGTGGGGACAAACGACAATCAGTTCGCTTAGCGACATTACCGATCCCGCGGGCAGCTACATCATCACAGACGACATCAGCGCGTCGGGCTATACGTCTATAGCATCTTTCACTGGTACCTTGACAGCGCAAGCCAAGGAAGACGGCTCGTTCCCCGTCATCAGCGGACTCTCTGTCCCTCTCTTCACCACAGCTACGGACGCTACCATCAGCAATATCATGCTCAGCGACGTTTCCGTCAGCGGTTCAAGCGAATATATCGGTGCCATTGCTTGTGTTGCCGACGGCTACACGCGCATCTATAACTGCGGTATTCTGCCAGCCGATGCCACTTTCCCTGACGGCACACATCCCAGTGTAAGCACCTCGGGCAACTGTGCCGGCAGTCTTGTGGGCAACCTGAAGGATGATTCCCGTGTGGTGAACTGTTTCAGCTATGCCGATGTCAGCAGCGCTGGCACTGCAGCCGGCATTGTGGGTAATAACACCTATGCCAGCGACGCCTCGGTGACCGGCGGAAAATATACCAAATTGCGCACCATGGTAGTCAACTGTATATACTACGGTAACATTTCCGCCACGACCATCTATCCAGTTTATGGAGGACAGAAGATTAGCAACACGGGGAATAACGCCATCAACAACTATAACTTCTACAGCGTAGGTTGTATTTTCACCCCGGCTTTGACGGGTTACTACTGTTCATGGCCTGCGCAGTTAGAGTATCTCACCCGCTACGAGTTCCACCGCAACCTGCTCAACAGCAATCGTGAGCTGTGCGGCTGGTGGGTGGGTGCTCCAAGCGCACCCTCGACGATGTCCGTGGCCGACGTGCAAGCGGTGCCTAAGGATGCATCACTTATTGCCAAGTGGGTGCTCGACCCGGCCCTGGCGCCTTATCCCATTCTGAAACCCTTCGGCAAATATGCATCGCCTGTCAATATCGATGCTGATGCCGATTGGCGCACCACTGCCAACGAGTGGGAGGGTAAGAAATTGGGTTCATTGGATGTCACCGTCAGCGGCGGTGCTCACCATTCAGGATCGGAGTCACTTACGCTCCCCATCACCGATATGGACACGTTGCGTGCCGACTACTGTTACCGTAAAGTGCAGCTGCCCTATTACAATACGGTCTTTGGTAACCCCAACGGTGTCACTTGGGCTCAAAAGTATGGACACAATTATGGGGATTATGTCGTGATAGGTTGGAAGGTCAGCGCATCGGGCGGCACAGTGGGCAAACTTGTCGAGGACTGGCAGAATGGTTACAACTTCGCCGACCGCAACTGCACCGCCAAGGA